>JAIOTM010000289.1 GCA_021106755.1 Candidatus Cloacimonadota bacterium
ACAGAAGCGGGAAGGAAAGCGGATTATTCAGAACCTCAATTACGACAGGCAATTTGAGTTCTGTGTCACCCGACCAGTCTTTATCGAATTTCAATGCTTCCAGAGTTAAGTCTTCCTGCTGAAGCATCATTTCTATAAGTTGGATTTCTGTTTCATCAATTATCCGGGCTGAAACAAATATTGTGAGTAGTAAAAATGCTACTATAAAAACGTATTTCATGTTTTTCCTTATGGGTATATTGTTGGCTGAACTAACCATTTATCCTGACGTTTTCCTGAACCTCATTTCAACCCACAGACTGTGTAAAAACGATCAATTTGAGATGAAGAATAACCCTCTGTCCTACGGACATCTCCCTTGTAAAGGGATACAGTGCCTTCCTTTACAAGGAAGGTGGCATGCGAAGCATGTCGGAAGGTTTTCTTTTTTTTGCGTTTTCACACAACCTGCCACATTATGCAGTGGATGTTCAAAACACAGCCTCTCTATCTTATGGAGCGAACCAATCTGAATCCAATAGTTGAAGTATTCCTGTCTGGAAATGCCGTATGTGTTTTTTGTCCCTTTCGGCATTGGTTATCCGGTGCATTGAAATGTCCACCCATTATCCACTTGGGATTCTCTGGTCCAATCTTTATTGGATTTGTTGTACTCTGTAACGCACTAACTTGCTTGCTATCTTCATCCCAACACCATTCGCTTACATTTCCGCACATATCATATAATCCAAGAGTATTAGCAACTTTTGAGCCTACGATATGTGGTTTCCCTTTCGAATTTCTTTTATACCATGCTGTTTGATTAATATTATCTGAACCGTAATAGAGCGTTTTGCTGGGGGAGTTTCCACCAGCGGCGGCGTAGAGCCATTCCGCGGAGGTTGGTAGCCGGAATCCGTTAGCAAGGAAATCGCATGTTACCTGTGTAACTTTCTTATCCCAGTTTGTTATCTGGTAACATGGAGTCAGACCTTTTTCCATACTCAACCAGTTGCAGTATCTAATTGCATCGTACCAGGTTACGCCTGTTATTGGATAGTTACCTTTTTTATGTTTTCCTGTTGGTTTGATTGCTCCTGTTGCTTTGCAGTACTTCAGATAACTTTTTGAAGTAGTTTCCCATCTAGCAATAAAAAAGCTGTTGATATTTGGAATCCGCAAGCCTTTTGATTCGAATTCCCCACCTTTTACAAAAATGAAGTCAGGTGACTGACGTTTCATCCGGGTAGCAATAACCTCTTTTAAGCGTTGCAAGAGTTGTGTGGCTACTACTTCTGTTTTAGAAAATTCAGTACTCGCTAAATGGGAATTTTCATCACGGAATAGCCGGAAAGTGTTAATAAGACTGTATATCTGGCTTTTTGCTCCTTCCAGTTTCAAACCCGAAGCTTTGCTGTGTTTCAGTAACTTCTTATGAAAGGCATCAAGTTTTAGAAGCACTATTCGCTGATGAACTCTGAATACATCTTTTTCCAATTGATTAAATGTCTCCGGTGTCAGTTCATATTGCTCGTTTTTAAGGCTGTTATAGTCGGTGAGTGAAGACTCCGCTGTGTCTAACTGCTGATGAAATCTGGCGTCTGAAAGATTCAGCATTTGCTCAAAACGGGATTTCAGTCCCAGCAAGTCTGTATTGAGTATACTAGTTCTCAACTCGTTTGCATCGCTACTAAGCCCGGAACAGGCTACGCGGATATTTTCAATCGTGGAAGCCCTGATACAATCGAATTCCTGCTCCAATTTCTCCAGAACCGGAAGAAGCTGTCTTTCAATCCTTAGTATTTCATCCAGCAAATACTGAAGTTCATCCCGCTGAGTAACTATATCCATCAGCGAAAGCGAGGTAAATTGCTCCAATTGCAGGCTGATTTGTAATAGTTCGTTATATACACCGCCAATTATGATATTTCCCTGACGGCAGAGGGTGGCTGTTTTCTTATCAATATTTGAGGTGGTATTTTTAATCGTATCCCGACATTCCCGTAGCGAATCAATCTTCGCTGAAAGCTCGTCCTGAAGTCGTAACGAATCCGCGTAAATCGTTGTCAGTTCAGCATCGTAAGAGACTCGCTTATCTTTTTCCAGCTTATTATAGGCTTTAATGTCGTGCATCTCAAAGGCAAACAAAGGAGTTATAAGAATCAACAGAAGAAGTAGCGTTAGAAATTTATTCATTTTCCGCTCCTAATTCGTCGAGAAGACTTTGCAGGCGTTGTTGCTTCTTCTGAGCGATTTGTTGCTCTTGCTCCAGCTTAACAATCTCAGTTGTTAAAGTATCAATCTCCACCCGAAGTTCTTGCAGGTTTTGATGAGTATCTTCCCATTGAAAGGGAGAAACGGGAGGATGCAACCTCGCGCAGGAGACCAGTATCAAAATTAGCAGTAGTAAAAAAATTACGCGTTTCATAAGCCACCTGTTATATGTTTGTCAGTTTTCTTTTGCTGTATTATGAAATCTATTAGTTCCCCGCCACTATATCATCTAACGTGCCAACCATTAAGCGGAAAAAATCGCCTACCCACTCAGGGGCTTTGTCTGGTTTTTCGGTGCTGCAATAAGCAGCATAAGAGTCCTTATGCTCTGGAGCAAAGCCGTGCATACCAGGCAGAGCATAAGTACCCATATCGCTGGGGGCTATCTGGTATCCGGGGTCCATCAAAAGGAAGCACTCGCCGAATTTATTATCAGGGAAATATATCCGATATTTTATTTTTTCTTTCTCAGTGAGAATATGGGCGTTCTTTATCTCTTCAAGTACATGCTTTATCGTGTTGCCAACATGCGGTTTAAAGAACCAGAAACGTGCTATAGTTGAATCGTAAACTGCCGCGTAATCTTTACCATAGCGAAATGGCAGTTTCTCAATCCGGCTTTTCACGTCCACAGGCTGAGTAAGAGTTGTCATTCCATGATCAGACATAACTGCCAGACTTACTTCATCGTAACGGGAATGAGCAGTGTGTAAAACAGTACGTATTTTCTCCGCGTACCAGTTCAGCTTATGCTGAATCTCAGCCCCGTTCTTTGTAACCCGATGTAAAAGCGAATCCATTGCCGCGGTGTAGAGAAACGCGAAGTTTATCTCACCTTTATCAATATCGCGCGTTAAAGCTTGTATGTTCTCAGCCTCGCTGTTTCGCCAGTTAGTAATGTGAGCTTTAATACCACGTTTCTTTATCTCATCGGCAATATTGCTTACGGGTGCAAGCCCATCGGCAACGAAAATATCTTTTTTCTCAATATAATCAAAATAAGGTAGCTTTGCAAAAGGCATGGAATAAAGTTCAAAATATCCGGTATAGCCCTTGATTCGGGCAATGGTTTTGGATATCATGTGTCTTACACGCCAGCGGTTAAAGATTGACGGCGGCAAATACTGCATAGGTTTCAGTAACCTGAAGGGCGAAGTTTCGGGTGAATAGTAGTAAAAGCTTAGATGCCCATGTTTTTCGGGACCAACTCCAGTAAGAATCGTGGGAATTGCGGTGCAGGAATAACCCAATTGCATCTCTACACGATAACGGTGAGGTAGTAAATCTTCCAGAAATTTGTGACGCTGAAGCACTTCCCAGCCCAGAGCATCAATAAACATGAAAATATGAAGCTTTTTCATAAGCTAACGGTCCAGAGGTAGAGCTACTTTCTTCCCGGTTTTAGCGGCGAGATAAATCGCCAGAATAATTTCAAGAGATTTGCGACCATCACGACCGTCAGTATTAGGCTCCGCTTCACCTAGCAGAGTACTGATAACATTCTTGTAATAGGGCAGGTGACCAAATCCATATACATCCGGCGGTTGGTAGTTGGAATCTGTTATAATGCGGTCGTCATCATCGTATTCCGCGAATTCCCATTTATCAATCTTGTTCACGGCAATACCACCAATTTTAACCGTTCCCTTCTCACCAATAACTGTAATGGAACCTTCAAAATTTTTGGGATAGGTAAGCATCGTTACATTTATAGAACCTATTACGCCGTTGCGGAAACGAAGAATCGCACTTCCGGTATCTTCTGTTTCAACTCTCCGGGCAAGGGTCGCGGTTTCCGCCAGTACATGGTCAACTTCACCAATAAGCCAGTGAAGAGCGTCTATGTAGTGGCTTGCCTGATTCATAAAGGCACCACCGTCGAACTCCCACGTTCCTCGCCATTTTGCCATGTCGTAGTAAGATTGTGGACGCTGCCAGAATACGTTGGACTGCACCATATAGATTCGACCAAAGCGGTTTTTGTCAATTGCCTTTTTAAGCAGTTGCATAGTAGTATTCAGTCGGTTCTGCTTAACAACAAACAGGCGTACTTCATTTTCATCACATGCTTTTACTAAGGTATCAGCGTCTTCTAACAAGATAGCCATAGGTTTTTCGGTAATAACATGAATTCCACGTTGGGCTGCCTGAACACCATGCTCCGTGTGCAATCCGCTGGGTGTACAAATTATTGCCGCGTCGGGCTGTTCAATATCCAGCATTTCTTTGTAATTTGTGTAGTAGGCGGGAATATCGTATTTCTTTGCGGCTTCCTGTGCTTTTTCTTCCACGGTATCCGTGCAGGCAGTGATTTCAGCGTTTTCAATCTCCTTAATTGCCCGGAAATGATTTGCTGAAATTCTACCGCAACCTATCAGGTTGAATTTAATC
>JAIOTM010000279.1 GCA_021106755.1 Candidatus Cloacimonadota bacterium
CAAAATCACTTAAATATGGTGGAAAAAGAGTACCTTGATCTTGAACATAAGGTTTATATTTCATGGCTACATCATATTAGACAATGTTTTTTTGGCAATAAACTTTTAGGGCTGTGGGACAGCCCCACTAAAAAAGGCAGAAGGATATCTCCTTCTGCCTTAAATTCTTCATTGTTTATCAAATAATCCGGAAAACAAACGATCCCACGACCAACCCTAAAGTCAGAATTACCAGATTAACAATTTCCTCGAACAGCTCTCCAGAATTGGCTCCACCGAGATTCTTTTTCCAGTAAGCAAACCCGATTCGGGCGATTAGAATCAAAAATATGGCTTCTTTAGTAACTTCTTCAAGGTTGAAAATCCGGAACAGAAGAAACGCCAATAAAACACAAATAAAGCCATCAATCAAATAGATTAGAATCGCAATAAAATGTATGTCAATTTTATCGTGTTCTGTCATCTTTGTAACACGACGGATTACTGTTGTCATTGGATAGCCGAAGACAATCGCCAGCCCAATTGCGGCAATTGGAACCAATAGCGAAGCACCTACTACTACAAGGTATTGCACGTAATGTAAAGGAGTCATAAAACGTCTCCATGTTTTTTGTATTGAGAAATTCAGTTACTAAAAATATGTCAAGAATTTTTCGCATATTTTAAGATACACACATTTTTTTGAGTTATTTGGTTTGCACTGGAAAGCTCTCAATTCACTGACTGCCAGTACGAGCAATCCCTATCGGGTATTTCGAGTCGCAAGAACGTAAAACAACGACTCGAAACAACTGCATTACATGAGAAACAAAGGAGATACTCAACTCGCCGCACTTGTTCGAGTCAAAACAAATCAAACATTTTCTATTGAAATTTTATATTTATTTTTCAGGAAGTGTCTGATTAGAGTTGCATACTGAATTTTGTGATTCAAATTTTATCAGTCAGCATTTTTTTTCAAATCGTTTAATTTAGCGATAACAGAATCAATCGTCATTTCAGCAGTTAAAATATCTTCCATGAGATAAAAGAGTTTAACCGATTTAGAAGTCGTATGAAACTCAATAATCAGATTATCGTATGAGCCTGTTACAACTATTACATCTATAGTATGCAAAGAAATATAAAGTTCTTTCAGTTCCTCTACATCTATTTCAGAGCCAACTTCACTTTTCCCTGACACCAATAGTTTTCGGGGCATCACATGGAAATAATCCAGAATGTTTATCAGCATACCATCTCCCGTGTCCCGAAAATTATATACCTCATACTCAAGGCTTCCTCAATCTCCGGGATTATAAAGATAGCATAACATCTTCTGACTCAAAAGTCAATCATAATTGTTAAATTCTCAGGAAATCAGGGCAATTGCTTCCAGTTATCCCTGATTGAGCACTATCTAATACTCTGTATGCCATCCTAAGTAGAGGTTGGTGTTCGATTCTCCATCAATTATTTCTACATGTTGCAAGCCAAGTTTAACAGTGTGGTGGGCAAGCATTCGCCAATCCAGCATAATTCGCGCACGGGCAGTATCGGTAATTTCGCCATCTAACCAGCGAGCATTTTCGGATGGTCTGGTTTCGTAGTTTATCGAGAAATGATTGCCTACTGAACCTTGCCGCGTGTAAGAGCCTTGTGAGTTCAGTATAAAACCAAGACCTAATGGCACATTTACTTCCAAAGTATAATCTATCAGATTGCTTCCTTTAGGATACCCAAGCGGCATTCCATCGTGCGAGAATTTATTAGGCAATGCTTTGTGAGTGTAGAGCCAGGGACGTATCGCGGTAAACTCGCCTATAATCCGAAAATCATCACCCATCATGGAAGTATGAAAACCAAATCCGGTTTGAACCGCCCATTTATTTCCCCACCAGTTTCCGAATAGCTCGCTCTTTTTCAACTCATCAAACGCAATGTTGCCATAACTCAGCCAATGTTGCTTTAATTCGACCTGCCAACCAGCAAAGATAAGCACGTTGTCCCTATCCCGCAGGTTATGTTCCGCAATCCGCAAGAAAGCGTGTGGCATCAAATAGCTGGGATCAAGTATGCGACCATTATAGATAATTTCCTCACCTACAAATATTTCATTTGTTGAAGAAAAATGCCATCCAATTCTATGCAGTGCCAGCCCTTTTTCTTCATAATTCTTGTATGAATAATCTGTATTTGTACTGTCTGCAATAAGAACAGCATTTAACATGCCGAGAGTTAAACTACCCAAATTGTATTTCCATGCGAAATAGCCGTACTCGTTGCAAGCGTCATTGAGTATAACATTCCCCGAAATGCTGTTACCTACGGTCCATTTTCCTCGCCCAAGGGATACTGTTCCCAGTAATCGATTGTGCCATGCCGCGTAACCCTCGATGTTATCTATATTAATAGATGTATCGCGTCGTTTGTAGAAACTGTCTAAATGAAGTGAGTTTGCTTCAGCATAATCCAGATATTCATTATGATGACCACCCCACCAACGAGCATACAGGTAAAAATTACTGCTGCAATCCATGCGAACTTCCCCACCGTAATATACAAAGGAAGTGGATTGCTCCTTTTCGGAAGTATCACCAGTCATGTATTCCGTTCCGCCAAGTATTCGTACCTGTAATTCACCGAATCCGCTCAAGGGTTGATAACATAGAAACATTGATGAATCCTGCCGGGCAGTGAAATAATTGCGCAATGAATGCACGAATATTTTACGGGAATCCAAAGGTGTTCTGAAAACTTTATCCCGCCGATTAAGCTTAATCTGCGGGGATTCTGAACTTGAGTAAGGAGATATCGGAAGATATTCCTCCCAGGTCTTTTTGCTTACAGGTGCATCTTCCTGCAAAGCGGATTCATATACACGAGATTTAATCAAAGGCTTAAACCACAAATCTTCAGCAAAGCCTGACAAAGCAAATACTATTAGTAGCAATATAAACGACAATCTCTTCATTAAGGCTCCAAGCCAGTAATATCCGGCAGATTCCGATTCATGTTTGCCCCCGTTAGTTTGTCAACTGCATTGTTGAAAGTCATAACATTAAAGTCGTGTTCGCGTAGTTTGCTGACAAACTGTTCAAATACTTCTGGTGAACAATTGGCAGGGTAACCGTCTGCCTGATTGCGAAACCGATGAAAGCCAATCACAATCAATGCTTCGTTGTTTATTGTCCCTTGCCAGATACGATTGAAAATATCATCGACCGCGTAATCTGATTGCACGAAAAAATAGCCAATATTCAGCCTGTCTATTGGCTGGTGATGTGTCATATCCCTGCTATTACGTATATTTCGGTATAGCCCGGCAATTATGCAGAAATCTCGCTGAGTAGCATGTCCACTCGGCAAAGCAAAAGAAAGTGGGTCAAAACCGTGGGCACAGAGGGAATCGTAGTCAGCGGTTATCTCCCAGAGTGCTTCCGCGTCATCCAAATCGGGAAGATTGGCATGATTAACAGTATGACCACCTGTTTCCCAATCATCCTCTTTCAGATTCAGGAGGTCATTCCAGCTTAGATGGTTGCTTCGTCCAATCTTGCCTGTATTTACAAAAGTTGTAGCTGTATAACCGTATTCCTTCAAGATAGGATACGCCGCGGTATAAATGCTTTTATCTCCGTCATCAATTGTCAGACAGATTATTGGTTCATTATTGACTGTATCTCTCCCAGAACATGCTGCCAACAGCACGAAAGCTAATACCGAAAAATTAATCCACCGCATAGTCAATTTCCAGTTGCAGACCAAACTGCCAGTATTTCGTCCCGCTCTCCGGTATAATCCGTTCGCCCATTATTCCAATTTCCAGAAACGGTTCGAGGTTCCACAACTGTAGAAACCGGATTCGGGTCTCCTTATAGTCAGCTATTACATTGTATTTGCCCATTAATACTGAACGCAACGCTCGATATTTCCAGACAATCACAGGTTGCACAAACCAATTTTCGCGACTAACTTCCCAGTCTTTAACCAACCGAAAACCTCCGCCAGTAAGAACATTTCCAGGCAAGTCAGCTAACAACTCAACGTAGCCCCGATATTCCTGACGTCTCGACCAGCGAACCGAAATCTCTGCCTGTCGAAACATCCCTGCATAATAAACCCGCAAGGCTCTGTACTCCAGACGACTCTCCAATCCGGCGGCATTAAGCACCTGATTGTAACTGTTGTCTCTTCCGTTAAAAATGTAGTATGCTCTGGCATAGTTCGGGAAGCTTCCTATTTGAATGGCAGTTTCGCTACACAATGTATTCCAGTTGTTTCCTCCGGTTTTAGAATAGATTGTTACATTTCTATTGTGCCATTCTACAAAACCACCATTAATTCGTATCTCGTCTAATAGCGGTGTGTTGTAATAGGCATCAGATACAGCGAAGTTAACAATCTCGCTTCCCATTCCATATTTTAGTTTGCTATAGAGCCAACCTGCCTGCCACTTATCCTTTTTATGAAAAACATATCCTCTCTCTAGCACTAACCTTTCCCCATAAAGCTCTTCATCAAACGATATAGCAAGCCCATATCGGGTAGAAAGTATCAGCCAGCCTTCCACTCCAGCTTCCAGGTCAAATTTGCTACGATACGTGGTTTTCTTTTCGGTTCTTGCCGGATTAATATCTCCCCCGCAGAAGCTGAATGTTTTCAAATACAGCGAGTCTGTTAATGTAGCAGAATCCCAACCCCACAGCGTTAATAACTGCAAAAACAGTAAAATCATAATACCTTTTTTCATTGAGTAATATTACCACTATAAACATTGCTTGTCAAGGTGATGCGTTTTTCTTTTCTTATATATTCTGTTCATGAAAAGATTTTTCTGAATTCATTTGACAAATTATCTAATGCTTTAAATTTGTTTGCAAATTTCCAGCGGAGGTATATCAATGACATTGAATGAATATCTTGTCCAAGTCGAAGCTAAGAATCCAAATCAACCAGAATTTATGCAGGCTGTTCGTGAAGTTATCGAATCAATCTGGCCTGTTTACGAAGCAAATCCACGCTACCAGAAAGCCAAAATTCTGGACCGCATCATTGAACCGGAAAGAGTTATTATCTTCCGTGTTCCATGGACCCGTGATAATGGTGATGTTGAAGTAAACCGCGGTTTCCGGGTTGAATTTAACAGCGCGATTGGTCCTTACAAAGGTGGACTTCGTTTCCATCCAAGCGTAAACCTCAGTATCCTGAAATTTCTCGGATTCGAGCAGGTATTCAAAAACAGTCTTACTACTCTGCCTATGGGCGGTGGTAAGGGTGGTTGTAACTTCGATCCAAAGGGGAAATCCGATGACGAAGTTATGCGTTTCTGCCAATCATTTATGACAGAACTACAGCGACATATTGGTCCTGACACAGACATCCCGGCAGGCGATATCGGTGTTGGCGGACGCGAAATCGGTTTCATGTTCGGTCAGTACAAGCGCATCCGTAACGAATTCACTGGTGTTCTTACCGGAAAAGCCCGTAACTGGGGCGGCTCTTTAATCCGTCCACAAGCTACAGGTTATGGTCAGGTTTATTTTGCAGCAGAGATGTTGAAAACTCGCGGAGAAACTTTCAAAGGCAAAATCTGTACAGTTTCCGGTTCCGGTAATGTTGCGCAGTACGCAACCCAAAAAGCTACAGAGCTTGGCGGTAAAGTTGTTACTATGTCTGACTCCTCTGGAACAATTTACGATCCAACAGGAATCACTGCCGAAAAACTTGATTATCTTCAGAATCTCAAAAACGTTAAACGTGGACGCATTAAAGAATACGCAGACAAATATGGTTGCGAATACTTCCCGGGCGAACGTCCCTGGAAAATCAAATGCGATGTCGCTCTTCCAGCCGCGACTCAGAACGAACTTAACGAAGAAGAAGCCAAGATGCTGGTTGAGAACGGTTGCTACTGTGTTTCCGAAGGTGCTAACATGCCTTCCACACCAGAAGCTGTCGAAGTATTCATCAACAACAAGATTCTCTTCGGACCAGGCAAAGCTGCTAACGCTGGTGGCGTAGCAACTTCCGGTCTTGAGATGAGCCAGAACAGCATGCGTCTTTCCTGGACAAGCGAAGAAGTTGACGCGAAACTTCACAGCATCATGGTCAGTATCCATCAATCATGCGTTAAATATGGAACTGAAGGCGACTTCATCAACTACGTTAAAGGTGCTAATATTGCCGGCTTCATCAAAGTTGCCGACTCTATGATAGACCACGGCGTGGTATAAGATAAAACGCTTTATACAGCCAGGCGTTATTTAAGAAAAAACGCTTCTACTGTCATGTCAAGCATCAGGTGTCGGTTTCTCTTTGTAGGGGCAATCCGCAAGCCAGTCTCTGGCGGGTCTGTAGGTGGTTGCCCATTTATCCCGTTGTTTTATCAGTAAGGAAGGGTACCCACGAGGAGCACCCCTACAAGATCGCAGGAGTAAAATGTACATCTAAAAACCTGGATGTCAATTCAGGTTTGACATAACACTGCTATACAAAACGGCTTCCGAAAGGGAGCCGTTTTTTTTTGTTAGAATGAAAAGAGAATATGAGTTATTTAGGGCGACATTTGCATTTTCTAAGATACTTACAACAGATTTA
>JAIOTM010000224.1 GCA_021106755.1 Candidatus Cloacimonadota bacterium
AAAAAAAATGGGTGGCTTGGGTAAGAAGGTTTTTAGAGTGCACTCATACAAAAAATGGCATAATAAACTTTGTCCTAAAAACGATACTTCGTAAACCTCTTTTCTATAAATAACAGAAAACTCAGCCAGACAAAAAGAACAAAGAAAAACTTTTACCTACTTCCGCATTAGTTGTTTCGACTCGAAAAGTATGTCGAGTCGAGCAACATCTTGGGGTTTCGAGTCGTCGTCCTTCGTCCTTACGACTCGAAGAATAGTGGTGCATTAACCCATTTCTGAATCAGGATTTACTGGATTTGGGATATTTACAGGATTTGGAAAACTTCGAGACTGCCTTTATTTCTTAATCCTGAAAATTTCTTCAATTAGAAGATTGTAATCAATCACTCTTGAGGTAATCCGACCCCAATCCTGCTTCTGACAAAAAAGAACAAAAAGAAGCTTTCACCTCTTCCCCACATCCGAATCAGTTTTATTTTAACTCGAAGGGAATGTTGAGTCGGGCAAAACATGCTATAAAGCCTTATGTAAATAATGATTATCTCGAATGCTGATTACGCTTTTAATACGGCTGTATAATTGAGCAAAAGTTTTTGTTTACAAATCAGGCGTACCCATATTATTTGCCAGAAATCAATAAGATATACGAGGAATCTATGAAAATACATCTAGAAAAACAGTTTGCGAAGGCAGATACAGTTATCATCCCCGGTTTTCACGATGACAAACCTGACCTGAAAAAGTGGATTAATCTGAAACCAGGCACAACAACAGACTTTGTTTCGGATTTCTCCTGGAAAAAAAACAAACGGGTTTATCTTTCTGCCGAAAACCTTACCCTCATTCTTATTGGATTAGAAGAAAAAGAAAAGTGGAATGATACCCAGCTTCGCAAGAAAGTAGCTGGTATCTACAAAGAACTTACCGCGGCTGACTCAGTAAATGCCAGCCTGATATTAGAGCCAATGCTTTATAGAATGAAAAATGCTGATGTTACACGAATTTCCGCGGAAACAATTCTAAACAGTTCCTACAAGTTCGATAAGTACCGGGAAAAAGATGAAGATGAGATTTCCCTGATAAAAGAAATCGCTTTAATTCTGCCAAATCCAGCGGTCGCGGATAAAGTCGCTCATAAAGAAGGTATTATTCTGGGTGAAGCAATGATTCTTGCCAGAAGTCTTATCAACGAGCCGGCAAACACACTCACCCCTTCCGCGCTTGCGAAAGCTGCGGAAAAAGCTGGTAATGAGTTCGGCTTTGAAACTGAAGTTTTTGATGAGAAAGTGATTAAGAAGCTCAAAATGGAAGCGTTCTGGGCTGTAGCCAAAGGCTCTGAAGCCCTCCCTCGTTTAATTGTAATGCGTTACAAGGGCGACCCAAACGCCAAGGAGATTCTTGGTCTTGTGGGCAAGGGTTTAACCTACGACAGCGGTGGATATGCTCTCAAACCAGGTTCGGGCATGGTGGATATGAATATGGATATGGGTGGCTCAGGGGCTGTTATTGGTGCAATGTCTGCTATCGCCGCTATGAAACTACCTGTTAATGTTACAGCAGTAGTAGCTGCCTGCGAAAATATGGTTTCCGGTGGAGCTTTCCGAAACGGTGATATTATTGGCTCTATGTCTGGTAAGACCATTCATGTTGGTAATACCGACGCGGAAGGCAGGCTTACCCTGATTGATGCCATTACCTATGCTATCGAAAAGGAACATGTTGCCAAAGTTGTAGATATCGCAACACTTACAGGTGCGGTACTTGTATGCCTTGGCTCACTCCGCACCGGAATAATATCCAATGATGATGAATTCTATAGTACGCTGGAAAAGGCGTCACACGTTTCTGGTGATAAAATCTGGCGTCTCCCCCATGACGATGAGTACAGAGAGTTACTAAAATCTGAAGTTGCTGACATCAGCAACATTGGGCACGGACGATCAGCAGGTACAATTACAGCCGGATTATTCATCCGCGACTTTGTGCAGGACAAGCCCTGGATTCATTGTGATATTGCTGGCTCCGCAAACGAGACAAAAGGTGCGAAACTGGCAACTGGAGCAGGTGTCCGGTTACTGTATTTTCTCGCAAAGCTTCAATAAAACATATCTGATTCTGAATATATGCCGTTGATTCGTCAGCGGCTTTTTTTTTACTGCTCTTCCAATACAATTTTATATTATCCAGATTAGCATCAGGGCAACCACAAGAATTCACCCTTATAAAAGCGGTTTGGTATTACTAAAGCTTTTCACATATTTCTTCAAAAAAAATCTCATTTTTCAATTGACACGTTCGACCATGATAGAATGTTGGTCGAAAGGTCAATAATGAAGATAAAGGAGTCAACTATATGAGTGATAGTGAACTGAACGAAAAGCAACAGCATATTATAAATGTTGCCGAAACTGTATTTACTCGTTACGGATACGATAAAACAGCGATATCCGATATTGCCGCCGAAGCCGGACTCGGTAAAGGCACGCTGTACTATTACTTCGATTCCAAAGAAGATTTATTTATCGAAGTAATGAAACTTCAAATTCAGGCAGTATTTGTTGAGATGCGAGAGAAATTGGCAACACTGCAAAAGGCATCTGATAAATTACTGACATCCCTTGTAGCCCCATTATCACTATTGCGTGATAAAGCACCTTTGTATCTTCAATTTATCAACGCTAACACAAATATGTTCCACACCAAGCTCATAGATTTTCAGAATGAAAAACAAAGCGAGATATGCAATTCGTTGCAGGAGATTATTCTGGAAGGTCAGCAAAGCGGAGAATTCAGGGAAGATATTGATGCAAAGGCATGTGCTGGTGTTATCTATCGTAAATTGATGTTTGGAGATGAGAATAAAACCAACTGTACGTTTTGCGAAGAAATGATTAAGCAAAAAGAGAAAGACTTGAATCTGCTAATCGAATTGATTTTAACAGGTCTCATCAAAAGAGAGGTTTCATAATGAGATATTTCATTGCAATATTGTTGCTCCTGCCGATGTTGTTGTCCGCGTTAACGCTGGACGAATGTGTTAAGTTGGCACAGGAAAACAATCGCGAGTTAATGCGGCAACGGGAAGAGATTGCTAAAATTGACGCGGAATACAACAACGTTCGTGGTTCTCTGTTCCCACAGATTACTCTCAATGCAGGGTATCAGCTAAAATGGAACAGGTTACCCGATTCAGCTACCGGAGGTTTGCAATCTCTCAGCGATATGCTACACGGTTCAGATGACCTCAATTCTGCTACCTCTAACGACAGTCTGCTTATTGAGAACGACCAATCAATCGCTGGCTTTACAGACGATGCTATGGGAAGTATGACACCCGAACAAAATCAGGAAGAAACCGCTCTCTTTGGACAGATACAGCTAACTCAAGTTGTCTTTATGGGCGGAGAGCTATTTAACGGGTTGCGGGTGTTGGATAAGGTGAAAACAATCACACGTAAACAGTATTTCCTCGTTGAGCAGGATGTAATCTATAATACTAAAGAGATGTACTATCAGACGCTTCTCGCCGGAAAAGTACTTCGAATACAGGAAGACGCTTTAACTATAGCCGGGCAGCACCTGCAACAAGTTACAGATGCCTTCGATGGTGGGTTTGTTTCCGAATATAATAAGCTTCGGGCAGAGCTTGAAGTTGAAAAACTGAAGCCGGCAGTACTGCAAGCGCGCAACAACAGCGAACTTGCTATGCAGGCGTTCAAAAACCACCTTGGTTGGAAAAGCGGAGTGCTGACACTTGATAACACTGTGCCGGAGACAGACAATCTTCCACAATTCGCGGAGTTAGACTCCCTTCTTGAGGAAGGACTTAACAACAGGGCTGAATTGAAGTTATCCACAATTAGCGTAGAGATAGAGGATGTTCGCTACACCATAGAAAAACAGAACTTCCTGCCCGATGTGTTTATCACGGGGGAGTACAATAAATTCACTGCCGCAACCGATTTCTCCATAGAAAGTGAAGATTTTGGAGATGCCTGGCAAATTGGGCTTGGCGTTAGTATGCCGCTGTTTACCGGATTTTCCAACACAGCCAGACGCGCGAAAACGCGACATGGACTACGGCAATCGAAAATAGCTCACGAGGAATTACTCCAATTGCTGGAGCTTGATATCCGAAACTCGTGGTTAGCTCTGGAATACGCCCGGCAAGCTCTCGAAGTTCAGAAGAAAAATATTTCCCTCGCCCAGCGTGGACTGGAAATAGCTCAGGCTCGATACGACAACAGTGTGGGTATTCAATTGGAAGTATTTGATGCCCAGTTGAAACAACGCTCCACCCGACTGGAGTACGAAAACGCTCTCTACTCGCTTATTATCGCAACCGAAAAAATGAACAAAGCCCTTGGGCGAAAATTATAAAGGAGTAATATAATGAAAAAATATTTTCATTTCATCGTCCTGTTGTCACTACTACTTGTTACCGCGTGTGGTGGAAATGAGAAAAATGAAGTTTCCAATATAGAAAACCTGCATAAAGAAAACGGAGTTCCGGTTCGGGTAATTGAAATCAAATCAGAGCTTTTTACTAAGCAACTCAGCTATCACGCAACGCTTTCCGGGGTACGGCAGTCCAATAAGGGCGCGGCAGTAGGTGGAACTATAGAAAAGATACATTACAACATCGGCGATTATGTACAAAAAGACAGCGTTGTTATGGAATTTCCTGAAGACCATCCCGGAGCACAGTTTTTACAGGCAAAAACCGTGTTTGAAAATGCCGAGAATTCATACAATCGACTTAACGCGTTGTATGAAAAAGGTGGAATCTCCCGTCAGGACATGGATAACGCCCGTACTAACTACGAAGTTCAAAAAGCCAATTGGGACGCCGTTAATGGAATGTTAAAAGTGAAAGCTCCCCTCAGCGGTTACATAACAGCGATTTTCGTGCAGGAAACAGACAATGTGTCAAGTGAAGCCTTGCTCTTTACTGTTTCGCAATTAGATAAAATGAAAGCCCGCATATTTGTCTCCGATGAAGAACTGCAACTGATTAATCGCGGACAAAAAGTTGTAGCTGAATGGCAGAACAAGTTTTTTCCCGGCAAAGTAACCCAGACTGCTATCGCTTCCGACCCAAGCCGTTTAGCGTTTCAGGTGGACGTGGAATTGGTTAACAAAAATCGCGAGTTAAAACCGGGAGTTACAGCTATTATCATGATTGAAGCTTACAATAATCCTGAAGCTATCTCTATTTCCCTGAAAAATACACGCACCGACTCGAAAGGTCGTTATGTTTATATCGTTAATAGCGATACAGCAAAAAAACGCTACATAACAACTGGTGAAGAAAGCAACGATTTACTGGAAGTTACAAGTGGTGTTTCAACAGGCGAACACATTATTACCGATGGTCTGAGCATGGTTTCTGACGGTGTTAAAATCCAGGTTAAGGAGTAAACGATGTTTCTCTCCGATTTATCGATTAAACGTCCCATTTTGATTACAATGATAATCATGGTGTTCATCGTATTCGGGCTGTTGGGTTATTTCGCTCTCAATCTGAATATGATGCCGGATGTATCTATCCCTTTTGTTACCATTCAGACAATATATCCGGGAGCGGGACCCAAAGAAATTGAAACCCAGATAACAAAAATCATTGAGGACGAAGTTGCGACTATCAGTAATATCAACTACATTCAGTCATATTCCATGGAAAGTGTTTCGTTAGTGCTGATGCGCTTTGATATGAATAAGGATGTCAATATTGCTGCTCAGGATGTCAAAGACAAAATTGCCGCTATTCAGAATCAGTTACCGGCAGACGCCGATGTACCAGTTACGGCTAAGTTTGAGATGGGTTCGGAACCTGTGGTTTCTATGGTGTTATCGGGTGATGTAACTCCAGCGGAATTGTATCACATTGCAGACACACAACTTCGCGATAGACTTTCGCAGATACAAGGTGTAGCACAGGTTAACCTGACTGGTGGACAAGAACGCGAAATCAGGGTGGAATTTGACGACAGAATTGTTACCCAAAACATGATTTCGCTCCCGCAGATGTCTCAAATACTGGCAATGAATAATCTCGATATGCCGGGTGGTCAGTTCGATCGGGCTGGCAGGGAATACGCGGTTAGACTAGAAGGTGAGTTCGACGCTGTGACCCAGATTCGCAATCTCGAAATCCAGACCCCTTTCGGAATAAAAAAGCTCGGGCAAATAGCTTCTGTTATTGATACAACCGCGACTGTGCGTAAGCGCAGTACATATTTCAATAATGTAGAAAAAACTGGAAGTGATAACGTTGTTAAAGCAACTATTATCAAAAGTCAGGATGGTAACGCTGTAGAAATTTCGGATTTGCTGACAAAAGAGCTACCGGGAATCCGTGCTTCCCTTCCTCATGGTGTACAACTAAACATTATAGATGATACCTCTGTATTTGTACGTGCATCTGTGGACGATACTCTAAGTAACATCTTACTTGGTATTTTGTTTACCGGATTAATTCTGCTTCTGTTTCTGCACGATCTCCGTGCTACATTAATAGCTGCCCTGGCTATGCCTATGTCGATTATCTCCACGTTTCTGTTTATGCAGTTACTTGGATTCACGCTTAACATCTTTACATTGATGGGGCTATCCATATCTGTCGGGATATTGGTTACCAACTCGGTGGTGGTGTTGGAGAATATTTTCCGGCATAAGCGATCCGGACAGGATAAAAAGGAAGCTGCGGCAAAAGGTACATCCGAAATTACCATTGCTGTGCTAGCTTCAACTCTTACCAACATCGTTGTGTTTCTTCCCATTGCGGCTATGACTTCGATGGTTGGACAAATGTTTAAGGAGTTTGCACTTACGGTGACATTCGCAACTATTTTCTCGCTGATTGCATCGTTTACACTCACACCAATGCTTGCGGGACTCATTCTGCCAAAAGAATTGAAACTCAACAAGTTTGGAGCCTGGTTCAATAAAGGATTTGTAAAGATTGAGAAATTCTATGGCAGAATGCTTGTTGTTCTGTTCAAGAAGAAAAGATATGCGTTCTTCGTAATTTTGATAGCGTTGATACTTTTTATCGGGAGTTTGCAACTCGCAGGGAAAGTTGGTTTTGAGTTTGTACCGCTACTTGATGAAGGTAACATCAGTATCGAAATTGAGCTTCCGCAAGGGGCAAGTCTGGAATCGACTGCAAAAAGTGTAAAAGAAATTGAAACCATCGTTGCCAAACACGATGAAGTGATGTTTATTACTTCCACCATTGGCGAAGCCAACGAAATGAGTCGAGGTACTAACCTTGCCAAGATGAACGTGAAATTGGTTGACGCTGATGAACGTATTGCTAAAACCACAGATATAAATAACCTGTTAATCAAAGAACTATCCGAAGTTAGCGGTGCAAAGATTAAGCCGAATGTGCAATCCAGTGCTTCGGGTGGTGAATCGCCGATTGAGTTTTACCTTAAAGGACAGGACATCGAAGTCCTTGAAGAATTAAAGCAACAAATTCTTGATAACTGCCGCGACATTTACGGTCTCGTTAACTTCGATGCTTCCACACGCTCGGGTAAACCTGAGCTTTCGATTGTGCCGGACAGAAACAAATTAGCACAATCGGGTGTATCTATACAGGAGCTGGCGTTTACATTGAGAGCTTCGGTGGAAGGGCTGGTAACAACAACTTTCCGCGATGGTGGCAAAGAATACGATATTCGTATTGTGCTGAACAAAGACTCAGTTGATTCACCCGATAAAATCCGCAATCTTCCGGTCGTTACCCGGCACGGCGTCTTCCCTATGTCGCAACTTGCCGAAGTTTCGTATTCGCATGGGATTAACAGTATTCAGCATCGCGATAAATTTACAGCAATCGGATTTACAGGCAGTCCGGCTGTTGGTGTTCCGTTGGGTGATGTTACGAGTGGGATAGATAAGCGCATAGCCGAAATGGACATGCCACCCGGCTACGAAGTTCAATGGAGTGGAAGTGCCGAGTTTATGCAGGAAATGATGATTGACATGCTACGTACATTCATTCTTGCTATTCTGCTTACCTATATGCTTCTCGCGGCTATATTGGAAAGCTTTACTCAGCCGTTCCTTATTCTGCTAACGCTTCCGTTGGCACTTATTGGCGTGTTTGGTGCACTCTATGTTGCCAACGTTACTATGAGTATTTTCTCTATGATGGCGATTATTATGCTGGTGGGTATTGTGGTTAACAACGCAATTCTGCTGTTGGATTACACCAACCAGTTGGTTAGAGAAGGCTATCCTGTACGAAAAGCACTTGCTACCGCCTGCCCGATTAAGCTGAGACCAATTATTATGTCTAATCTCGCGATTGTTATTGGAATGATGCCAATGGCAATAGGAATTGGCTCCGCCGGACGTGAATTCCGCCAGGCTATGGGCGTTGTAAGTATTGGCGGCGTAATCGTCTCAACATTCCTTAGTCTGCTGATAATACCAAGCCTTTATTTAATCACTCACAAGTTGCAGAAAATAAAGAAATAGTAGTTGCTGTGACAATCAAATCCAAGCTTATTTGTTCGGTACAGGCTGTTTCGGCTTCGTCGTGGCGTTTCATTTCATCCAACCTCTACCTGATAACACATAGGTTCCAGAAGGTGAAAACAGAGAAACAATAATCAATACTAATCGCAAATTACACACCGACAAAAAAGGGTGCATTTTTTTTTAATTTTGATTTCACTTGACAATTTGTATTTGATTCGAATTAATTTAAAGATTCATAGACTAAAAAAGGATAGCCTTATGTGTTCAGATAGTATTGGTATACAAGATGAAACCAATGATTTTAAACAAAAACAAATTGAAACATATAGTGAACTGGAAAGAATGGAAGATGACCAAGAAGAAAATGAAGATTACAACGAGGTACCACCTGAGGATATTGTTGCATATAATGAATTAAGATCTTGCGCAGACCTACTAAGAATGTTCGAAGATGAGCAATTGATTATTCAACCAGACTTTCAGCGCGATATTGTTTGGGGGAATGCAATGCAAACAAGACTTATAGATTCACTAATAAAACAACTGCCAATTCCCAGTCTTTGTATTAGCTATGATTATAACACACAAAAACGTTACGTAATAGATGGTCTGCAAAGAATTTACAGCATAGTGCGATTCCTAAGTGTCGATTCAGGTCATAATAAAACAGAGCCTTGGATACTAGCAAGACTGGATGATATTAGTGAAACAATATCAGGCAAATCTAATCTCGTAATCAAAGGGACTGTAAAAAAGATTGTATAAACTTCCTGAAGAACTAATAGTGTCTCAGGAGGAACTATGCTTTCAGATGATAAGATCAAACGTTTAATTGCCGAGAAAAAGCTTAATACCATTGATGATGTAAACAAACTTCTTCGAGGGTTCA
>JAIOTM010000378.1 GCA_021106755.1 Candidatus Cloacimonadota bacterium
CTATTTACATTGGAAGGTGTGCTTCATGCAGTATTGGCAATTATTGGAACTGCACTTCTTGGAAGTCCTCTTCTTTACTACTTCCACAAAGTTGGATTGAAATTTGGCGAGGTTTACCAGGAATTTGGAATTGCTGGGATGAGTGATGTGATTTACTTGAGTTATCCCTGGAAATTAGTCGTTGGTACTTCTGGAGCCATAGTAATTGTGACAGCTATCGTGAGCTTTGTTCCTACGTGGAAAATCGCATTATTGAAACCGACAGATGCACTTAGAGGAAAAATGACACGCAGAAAGCGAGAAGGAAAATAGTATGTTTAATTTTTTAGTAAAAGGACTGCTTAGAGACCGTCACCGGAGTTTTTTCCCGGTACTGATAACAGCTGCAGGTGTTTCACTTGTTGTTACGTATGTCAGCTTATTCAGCGGTTTTTCCGAAAGTATGATTTATCAGAACGCACGTTTTGATACAGGGCATGTAAAAGTTGTTACTCGAGCTTACAACGAACTCATTTCCCAAAAACCATTCGATTTGGGTTTACTTGGTATTGAAGATTTAATGAAAACACTGGCAAAAGAGAATCCGGAAATAATCTGGACTCCCAGAATTCATTTCGGGGGCTTGATAGATGTGCCTGATGAAAACGGTGAAACCGTTGCTCAGGGGCAGGTTGCCGGATTTGCTGTCGATTTACAGAGTGATTTGGAAATTAAACTATTGAAACTTGAAGAAGCTCTCAAATCGGGCAGACTTCCAGCAAAACCGGGTGAAATCCTCATCAGCGATGCATTAATGAACAAGCTTAATCTTACCGTAGGAGATAGAGTTACAATGATAAGCTCAACAATGTATGGCTCTATGGCTATCGGGGATTTTAATATTGCGGGTAGTGTTAAATTTGGTATGCAAGCTCTGGATAGAGGAGGTATTGTTGCCTCAATTAATGATATTCGAAACTTTCTGGATATGGACGACGGAGCATCAGAAATACTGGGATTTTTTCCTGATTTTGAATTTCACCAGCCTGAATCGGAGGGAATTGCACGGAGCTTTAACGAGAAATATACCGATGAAGCAGATGAATTCTCACCACAAATGATAACCATATTAGATCAAAATGGTCTTCGTCGAATGTTGGAAACATTTTCATCAATGGTGGGTGTTTTCCTATTCACCTTTGTGCTTGTAATGGCAATAGTTTTATGGAATTCCGGTCTGATGAACGGATTGAGACGGTACGGCGAAATCGGAGTACGACTTGCAATTGGAGAATCCAAGGGACACGTTTACAAAACTTTGATATATGAAGGACTTGTAATTGGATTTATAGGTTCGATTGTTGGAACTATTTTTGGTCTTCTTTTTAGTCTGTATTTGCAGGAACATGGTATAGATACAACTTCATACTATAAAGATTCAACCATGATTATGGATAGCGTGATGCGGGCAAAAATCTCTGCTACTTCATATTATTATGGATTTATCCCCGGAATAACTGCTAGCCTGTTAGGAGTACTGATGGCAGGTATAGGTATCTTTAAAAGACAAACATCTCAATTATTTAAGGAGCTTGAACAATGAATTCTATTTTACCTGTTCTACTAATAATGCTGTTACTGCCTGTTATTTTGATTTGCGAACTACCAGATGGTATCTCGTTGCTCAAAAAAATTGATGATAATATGTATTCGGATTCTATGGAAATGGAAATGACTATGATTGTTTATGGTCGGAGAGCAACCCGTGAAATGACATCCCACTTCTGGATAAAAGGAGAAGATAAATCATTTTCGGAGTATCTGTCACCTCCTCGTGAGAAGGGTACTAAAATGCTGAAAATCAAAGATACTCTTTGGATGTACGACCCGGGTTCGGATAGACAGATAACAATATCGGGTAACATGATGCGACAATCTCTTATGAAGATTATATGGAAGAATCAGAGTTAACTAATATCTATGATGCAACAACCATTGGTGACACTATCTGGTTAGAAAGACCTTGCTGGAAAGTGCTGCTTACAGCCAAAACCGAGGGAGTTACATACCCAACACGAGAAGTTTATGTTGATAAAGAACGTTATCTGCCTTTGTTAGAAAAAAGATTTGCCAAGAGTGGAAAAATGCTCAAAAAAACAGAAATCTTAGAAGTTTTTCTGGTTCAGGGACGTTGGTTCCCAAAGCGCTGGCATTTTAAAGATGTTCTTAAAGAAGGTATGGGTACTGAAATGGTTTTTGATAGTATCAAATTTGATGTAAAAATACCAGACAGAATTTTTACAAAGGGATCACTACGGAAGTAAGAAAGAAGCGAAAGTTTTTCTTTGTTTCTTTTTGTCTGAAGGATTTAAGAAATAACAGGCTCGAGTCGTGAGGACGAAGGACAACTCGATACAAACGCTTTTCTTCAAAAAAAAAGGAGCCCCAATGGAGCTCTCTTTTTCGGGTCTTCTAACAGACCTTTTTGCAAAACCCGGTAGGCCGTCGCCTACAATCTAATATCGTATCAATTAGAGAAACTTTAGCTTTTTTTTGAATCCAGTCATTTTCCTTGTTAAGTGTCTGGATTATATGTAAAATTGTCTATCAGAAAAGGAGTTTTCTATTAGTCTTCAAAGTACGGATTCAGTTCATCAACTTCTTCGTGCTGGAGAATTTCAAACACTTCTTCGGGTGTTTTTGCGTTGATTATCATTTCGCGGATAAATGTGTTGTGACCGAAAATCTTCGCGACAGTAGCCATTACTTTAAGGTGCATATCATAATGTTCCTTTGGTGTTGCCACGAGAATAATGATTTTAACTGGTTTGCCATCCAGCGCGTCGAATTCTATTCCTTGCTTGCAGGTCGCGATAATCCCCATGATTTTTGGACCACCCTCAACAATAACATGAGGGATAGCAATAGCTTCTCCGATTCCAGTGGAAACTTCCCGTTCCCGCTCAATTACGCCTTTTTTAAGTTTTTGCAGGTTGAGATGCTTCATGTGGTGAGACCGATAAAGAAAATCAGTGAGTTCTTCCAGTGTTTTCCATTTATCTGTGTTTTTCACTCCAATTTTAATAAACTCTTCCTGCAGGAAATCCAGAAGACGCAATCGGTTTTTATTAATTTCTCCCGCTTTTTGAAGTGCATGTTTTGTAAAGATAGGTCCCAGCAACTCGAAAACAACTACTGCTGTTAGGACGATAGCGGTAATTGTGCTGGAGAACTGTCGGAATTGAGGAATACTTTCAATAAACAGAGTCAGACCAATAGCGAGACCTGCCAGCGGGTAGAGAGAAATCCCAATCCCTTTGGCAACTGTGCGGGTTGTGTCGGCAAGATGTGCTCCAATAGTAGGTGCGATAAATTTTCCCAAAAATCGAAAAACGATGAGCGTGGCACCAGCTATCCCTGCGATTTTCATTGCCCCGAAGTCAAAATGAGTTCCCGCCAGCACGAAAAACAGGGCGAAAATGACACCTTCTAAATCCCGGAAAGCGGAAAAGAACTGGTCTTTGTGTTTGGAGAAATTGGTAATCATCATACCCATAACTAAGCCTGAGAGCAAACCGGAAAAATGCAAAGATTCCGATATACCGGCTGTTAACACTACTCCAAGCAGAACCATTGCCGGAAAGGAGATATGGATTCTTTTGTATTTTTCGGAAATAAACATGAGTGCCAGTCCTACCAGACCACCAGCAAGAAGCGATTCAATCAGGTACATAAATGGACTCAGCACTGTATGGAAAACGTTGAATTCACCTGAGCCGGAATGTGATATGAAGATACTTGAAGCGGTGTAGAATATGAGTATGACTAAGGCGTTGTTGAGTGCGACAACAGCAAGAATTGTTTTAGTGAGGATTCCCTGAGCACGGGTTTCCCGGATGATATGAAGAATTGAACCCGGAGCGGTAGCGGTAGCAATTATGCTTACAAACACGCTTATCTCAATTGACATTCCTGCCACAAAACGTAGCCCGGTATATACCAGTGGTGCTACTAACAATATATCTACCAGCGTTATCCAGATGATTCGTTTCCCCGAATTACGCAGTTTCCTGAAATCCAGATGGCTACCTATCATCAAGCCGATTAATCCCAGTACAAACTTGGTTATTGGCACAAAGCTTTCGTATGCCGACTCATGAAATATGTTGAGGATATAATGTCCAAGAATGATACCACCGATTATCTGTCCGGTAACGGCGGGAAGCCTGATTATATGCGCGAGACGGGTAAATCCTACTCCAGCTACTACAAGTACTGCCAGAACCAGTAAGGTACTGGAACCAGTTATAAGTGCTGTATCCCGGCTTATCCAGGCTTGAAGGTGCTCAATTAACTGATTCAGGATTACTCCTTAGAAAGCTGGCGTCCTTTAAGCGTCCAGCCTATTGCGTCTGTAATTTCCACATTCACGAAAGACCCGATAAGGCTTGAATCGCCGGGGAAAACCACAACTTTTGCATCACGGGTTTTACCGGAAAGCTCCGCTGTAGATTTTTTGCTTACTCCTTCGACATAGACCTCTTTTGTGAGACCTGTTTGTTGCTGATACTTCTCGGTTGTAATGCCGGTTTGTAAATTAATCAGTTTTTTCAACCGTTCAAGTCTGATTTCCTCTGGCACTTCGTTCTCGAAACCAGCAGCTTCTGTTCCTTCTCTGACAGAATATTTGAACATAAACGCGGCATCAAAGCGTAGCCTTTTCATCATTTCCATTGTATCATCGAATTGCTCTTCTGTTTCGCCGGGGAATCCGACAATGACATCGGTAGTAATGGCAATATTCGGAATCGCGTCGCGTAGTTTTTCTATTAGTTTCCAGTAATGCCGCGCGGTGTAGCCACGGTTCATTCGCTTCAGAATTTCCGTGTTACCTGATTGCATGGGCAAATGTATATGTTCGCATACTTTGTTGCTTTTCTGCATAACAGAGATTAGTCTGGCCGAAAGGTCTTTAGGGTGAGATGTGATAAAACGAATACGACGAATTGATTCTACATCGTTGACCATTTCAAGTAAATCCGGGAAGGTTGCTCCCCGATTATTATATGAGTTTACATTCTGCCCAAGAAGAGTTATGTCCCGAAATCCTGCCTCTCCCGCCTGCCGTGCTTCCCGAACAATCTCGGAAGCGAGACGGCTCCGTTCTCTACCCCTTGTGTAAGGCACAATGCAGTAGGAGCAGTAATTATCGCACCCGCGGGTAATTGTAACAAAGGCATTATGCTTACCGGAACGCAACGGGGAATGATACTCATAGGACTGTTCTGAGTTGAAATCGGAGCAATGCTTAACTCCCCACGAATCCAGAAAACGTAGTGTCATTGGTAAGCTTTTGTATTGGTCCACACCCAAAACGAAATCAATACCCGCATTAACTTCTAATAGTTTTTCACCCAGTCTTTGAGCCACGCAACCAATAACACCAATTTTAAGGTGTGGCTTTTGTTTTTTTCGACTCATTTCGTTGGATATACGACCGATAACCCGGTCTTCGGCATGTTGTCGCACGGTGCAGGTGTTGAAGATTATCAAATCGGCGGCATCTATGTCCGAAGCCTGCCGATATCCGTTGTCAACCAGAATGGACGCGACAAGTTCACTGTCGGCAACATTCATCTGGCAACCGTATGTTTCGATATAAAAAAGGTTTCCTTGCTGTTTTTCCATTGTGTTATCTTCGGTTACTCACTATTGCTTGTCAATGCAAATCGTGAGAAATACAGGGATACACCTTTTTTTCAGAAAGATTTGGTTACAAATTACAATACTGGTTTCAAAACATATTGTCAAGAACCTGCCATGCGATATTCTTATAGCAAAAAGACCGGATTAACAGGCATCCTGCTAAGATTTTCGAGTCGTTAGAACGAAAGACAACGACTTGAAAAAGTAAGTTGCTGTCACTTTCAGATGGCTGTTGCTACATAAATAAACATTGACTGAAAGCATCACTCTTTCTCTATTAACCAATTACATGTGGAGGTTCAGATGAAGAAAATGCGAAATATGCTAATTGTTACCGGGATGCTGTTACTTCTGTTTAGTTGTGGCGTATCTAAACCCGAAGCTTTATTCTGGAAAGCTGAAGGCGAACGATGTACCGTTTATTTACTTGGTTCTATCCATGTTGGCAAGCAAGAGTTTTACCCATTACCGGATTATATAGAAGAAACTTTTTCCACCTCGGAACAACTTGCCGTTGAAGCCAATCTGCAAAGCGATAACATGTCAAACTACACAGCTATGATTCAGGAAATGGGGATGTATCCGCTGGATGATTCTCTGGAAAATCACATACCCAAGGAGCTATATGACCGGATAGGGGCTTATGTAGGCAGCTTTGGTTTGGAAATGACCAGTCTGAAAATGATGAAGCCCTGGATTATCGCTATGATGGTGCAGATGCTAGAATTGAAAAATCAGGGACTGGACGAGACGCTGGGAATAGATAAACATTTTCTCGATCTCGCGCAGGAAACGAATAAACCTATCATTGAACTGGAAGGAGTTGAGAACCAGATAGCGTTTTTCAACGGATTTTCAGATTCGCTACAAGTAGCGTATCTTACTGACCTGTTAGATAACCAGTTCACAATTTTTGCCCAGATGGATTCGCTGATAACAGCATGGCAGAACGCTGATGTAGAAGCGATTGAGAAAACCATGCTCAGTGAATCAAAAAAAGAGGAATTAAAGCCGTTGTACGAAGTTCTTATATATAAGCGAAACGCGGACATGGCGGAAAAAATAGATGTTTTCCTGAAAGAAGGTAAGAGTACATTTGTTGTTGTGGGAGCAGCCCATCTTATCGGCGAAAGGAGTATTGTAGATATTTTGAAGAAGAAGGGTTATTCAGTAGCATTGTACTAAATGTTATAAAAATAGAGGACAACTATCGGGGAGAAAGTTGTCCTCTGCTTGCATAATGGTAGAAACTTAATACACAAGCTATGAGATCGCTTAGGTAAATACATAATGCATTAGTTGTGCCATTCAGTAAGACAATTATTTGCTGGAATAGTCTGATTTGGATTCTTATATTTAAGAGATTTGTAGCAATCTGCTACAACCTTGTTTTTTTATTGTGTCAATTTCGCACAATTATACCTGCTATAAAGGTATTCTATTTTATCTGGGCGAAGAAGTAAATAAATTCGTAATTCTGCTTGACAGTTAGTTCATTATTCAGAATTTGAAAAAAAAATCATGGAGAGCAAATGCTATCAATCTTGTTTTTCGAACCTGACAAGAAGGATCAGAAAAGGTTCAAAAAAATGTTTGCTAAGGTCTCCAGTCAATACCGAATTACTTTCTGTGATAGTCAGGAAGCTATGTACGCTGAACTGAGAAAGAACTTCTTCGATATTCTCATTGTCAATATTCACGACACAGGATTGAGCGGACTGGATTTAATTTCTCGCCTCGGTAAGCAATATCCTGATATGATTAGAGTCGTGCTTTCGGATACAGAAGATCAGATGCTTATGCTCAGAGCATCCGTAGTAGCACATCAATATATTTCAAAGCCTTACGACCTGAACACAATTTGTCAGGCAATCAAGCGATTCACCCGTGTGCGGGAACTCATGGGAAACAGTAATCTCAGTAAGTTAATCAGTCAGATGAAAAACCTGCCAACTCCACCAGTAATTTATACGCAACTAATGCGAAAGCTTAAAGAAGACGACATCTCACTCTCTGAAATAGGGAAAATGATTGAGCAGGATATTGGGATGAGTGCTGAGATATTACGGGTTGTAAATTCTGCCCAGTTTGGAGTACGGAAAAAAGTAATCTCACCAACCCAGGCAGTTACTTTGCTGGGGATTAACATGGTTAAAGACCTGATGCTTTCCACGCATCTGTTTTCACAATACGAAGAAAAGCCATTTCTGGGCATTTCGTACAAGAGCATCTGGAATCATGGCATGTCCACAGCTGGTATTTGCAGGAAGATTTCTTCAAGTGAGAAACTAGGAAATGAAACCACCAACGCGGCGTTTATCTCCGGCTTATTGCACGGAATTGGTGTGTTAGTACTGGCTTCGGAGTTCCCTGAAACATATTTCGAGACAGTGATGCGGGCAGAGAAAGAAGATATTCCTCTCCAGGAATCGGAATATATCGATTTCAAAGCTTCTCACTTTGAAGTTGGTGCGTATCTGATGGGACATTGGGGACTCGCGGACAGTATTGTTGAGGCTATTGCTTACCACCAGAATATACAGGCTGTGGCAATGGAATATATTACACCGACTGTAGTTGTACATGCTTCCAATGCGATTGATTTTGCAAACCATCCTCACTGGTGCTATGGGAAAAAACCTGAAATTGACTGGGATATTCTTAACCATTACAATTTGTCGAAAACTATTAAAAAGTGGCAGAAATTAGTATCACGTTAAGTTTGCAAGTTAAGATGAATCGAGTAAACGATAAAGAAAAATGAGGAGCTGATTTTGGAAAAGACCCGTGTGATGATTGCCGATAGAGACACTCGTACAGCAGAATATACTGAATACATGCTGGGAAGTCTTGGTTACAAGGAAATCACCCGATTGAGTGACTGTTCGAACTTAGTTGCGGAAGTGGCTAAAGCGAAACCGAATCTGCTGTTACTCAATATTGAATTGGATGAGAAAAAGGGGGCAGAGAACTGTTCCTCCGTCATTATCCATACGCATAAGATTCCGGTTGTATTTATTATAGAGCATACCGATGACGAGACTCTTGAACAAGCAACTAATTGTAGTCCATACGGTTTCCTGATGAAACCTTATGAGAAGATAGAGCTTTTTTCCGTCATTCAGACAGCAATGCATAATCACAAGAGCCGAATGGCTCTCGAAGAAAGTGAGAAACGGTTTCGCGCCCTAACAAAGAACTCCTCAGATATAACTTACATACTTGATGAAAATCTGGTAATCCAATTCGAAAGTTACGCAGTGGAAAATACTCTTTATTACAAGCAGGGTGAGCGGATAGGCAAGCCTCTCAGTGATTATATCCAGCCAGAAGACGCAGGCATGTTTTCTCAGTTTGCCAAGCGTTTGCTGGAAAATCCCACTCGTAAATACAGCTCCGAATTACGATTGCGAGCAGAACCCGGGAGCTGGAAATATTTTGAAATCATAGCGAGCAATCACTTACAGAACCCGGCAATTAATGGTTTTGTGCTTAATTCTCGCGACATTTCGGACAGGAAGGTTGCTGAACATCAGATTTCGCGTATCAGCAAGGCAGTAGAAGGGGCAAGCGATGCAATTATCATCTCAGACCTATCAGGTAAATCGCTCTATCATAACGAAGCTTTCATCAATTTATTTGGATACACTGTTGAAAAGTTCAATCGAGATGGTGGATTGCCGCTGATTCACACAGATAAGGAAGTGCTGGATTCAATACTTGAGTTTATCAGGCAGGATATTTCCTGGCATGGTGAAGTAGAAATGACAAACCCGCAAGGGCAGGAGTTGTTAGTAATGCTCAGAGTGGATTCGCTTCTGGACGAATCGGGGGAAATCAATGGTATGGTCAGTATTCATTCGGATATTACCGAACATCGCTTGATACAGGAAGAAATTAGCAAACTTGAGAAACAGAATACTGCTCTCGCAATGGCTGTGACAGCAAGTCACGAGATTAATCAACCTCTGATGATACTACATGGAAATCTTGAAATGCTGGAAATGAAGATGCCGCGAGAAATAAAAGAAAAGCATATAAAATATTTTATCAAAATACATAACTCAGTTGACAGGATTCAGAATATTCTGGAGAAATTCCGTCAGGCTGGTTCGATTGAGTTTGATGATTATACTGAGGGAACCCAGATGCTGGTCTTCAACCAATCTGAAGGCGATACCGACTGATCGTGCAGGCGATGATTCTTGCTGCCGGATATGGCAGTCGGTTGCAATCGTTAACAAAAACCATTCCCAAACCTTTAGTATATTTAGATAATTCAATCAGGATTATTGACTCCGTTATCCGACCAATTCTTGATACAGGAATTAATAGTATCTATATAAACCTTTATCACAGGGGTAAAGCAATAAGAGACTATCTATTAATGAGATACCCTTGTGTTGACTGGCATTTTCTCTTAGAAGAAGAACTACTCGGAACTGGTGGTGGAATCCTTAACACTATGAAAGTTATGGAAAATGAACCGCTTCTGGTTTGCAACAGCGATATTTTACATAGAATAGACCTACATTCACTAATAGCCCGGCATGAAGAACAAAATGCTATTGCTACAATGGCACTACTATCAAAAACAGGAAAAGAAAGAGCAGTACTTAGCGATAATAACGGGGTAGTACACGGTTTCACTGGTAGAAATGGAGAATCTGTAAGACCTGTAGATGAAAGTTATCAGCTTTTGTATCGAGAGTTTGCAGGCATATCAATAATTGAGCCTGAGCTAATTAAATATGCTCCGAAAAAGGTTGCATTCGGGTTCGTGGAAATGTTATTAAACGCAATAGATGCCGGGCAAAATGTGCGCTTGTTTGACGCTAACTCTTACTATTGGCTTGATCTCGGCACTCCAGAGCGGTTAGCAAAGGGAAGGCAGGATTGGCAGGCAATGAGCGAGTTTGCGAAACTGAGAAATGAATCTGCTGTGCTGATTAAGCAACTCGCGGGGGCAGGCGGGAATGTTCGGAGAATTTCCGGCAAAAGTCGTTCTATAATCGCCAGAAATTATTCTTCATTAGAAGAAATCCGTTGGCACGAAGAGATAACCAGCCTTCTAAGTACGAATGATGTTGCTGTTCCTGAGACGCTTTTGACAACTGAAACAACTATTTATGAAGTTGATGCCGGGCAGGATACTCTGTTAAGTCTATACGAGCAAGAGGAAGTAACCTTAGCAGATTACAAGGCAATTATTGATATTTGTGTAAAATATGGGCAAATACCTATACCAGAACCAGTGAATCATCCCGGCAAATTTGAGTTCGACCACCAGAGTGTAGTCGATGATCTCAATTACTTCAACAGGCACTACTACAATAACAAGCTGTTACCTGAAGAAATAGAAAAACTTGCCAACACGCTCTTTGACAAGCTGGCAGAAACTCCACTCAGCCTGATGCACCGCGATTTACAATCGGCTAACATTATAAAAGCACCTGGCGGGGAATGGACGCTTGTCGATATAGACGGCTTCCGCAAAGGTTTTCTTCTCTATGATGTAGCTTCGTTGTTGCTTGATAGTTACGTTTGCTTACCAGAATCTGAGATTGAGGATTTACTTGATTACTTTTGAGAGATTACCGCGTTGGTTGACAAAGAAAATTTCTGGAGTGTTGCCTTTCTGCGAATTCTCCATGATTGGGGTACTTTCGCGAAGTTGGAGAATGGCAACAACTTTTTTGCAACACAGTTGCCAAGAGCAGAAAACAGGTTTCAGTTGATTTTGAGGAAGCTCTCGTTTCTACCTGTGTAGGGGCGAATCCAAGG
>JAIOTM010000228.1 GCA_021106755.1 Candidatus Cloacimonadota bacterium
ATGTTTCCGAAACGAGGGCATCTCGCCCCGGCACAACCCCGAGTTCACGCAGGACGAGATATACCACGCATTCGGCGACTATCACACCATGATGGAGCTTACCGAGAGCGTCGTGCAATTCGTGTGCACCGAGTTGGAACTGCCCGAACAGCTTCCGTACGGCCAGCTCACCATGAAATTTGCCACTTCGTGCCTGCGCATACCATATCTCGAACTGTTCGCCAAAGTGACCGGGCTGGCCCCGGACGACGTCGAGGCTATTCGCAAACGGGCGCTCGAACTGAAGTTAGATGCCGAGTTGAAGGGGCCGGTCGAGCTGCGCAACGACATCTTCGAGAAGGTCGTCGAGGAGACGCTGATCGATCCGACGTTCGTGATTGATTATCCGGTCGAGTTGTGTCCGCTGGCCAAGACACGTCCGGACGACCCGACAATCGCCGAGCGTTTCGAATTGTTCGTCGGCGGAATGGAAGTGGCCAATGGATATTCGGAGCTGAACGATCCGGCCGAGCAGGAGCGTCGCTTTGCCGGACAACTGGCCGACAGCACACACGAATGGGCGGCACTTGACGCCGATTACGTCCGAGCGCTTGAATATGGAATGCCGCCGGCAGGAGGTCTCGGCATCGGCATAGACAGGCTTGTCATGCTGCTGGTCAACGTGCGCAACATCCGGGACGTCGTCCTCTTTCCACTCATGCGCCCGACGACGGGGGCCGACGTCGTTGATAACGAACCGTCTTGATAGAGCGGCGCCCGACAGTTCGATGACAGTTCTGCGCTGGAAATGTGAACATAGTCACGACTCAAAACTCAAAAGTCCTTGGACTTGTGACTTCTGTTTTTTGTTTTGTGACTTTCGACTTTCGAGTTTCGAGTACTCCCGGCCGAGGTGTGTCTTGTACAAGCTGGCGTTGCTGATGCGATACCTGAGACGGCCCGTAGGATTGTTCCCGATTCTGGCAGCGGGGCTCGGTACGTATGCCCTCATCGTGGTTCTGGCGGTGATGAGCGGGTTCGGCAATTACGTCAAGGACAAGATACGAGGGACACTTTCGGACGTCGTGGTGCGTGCCAACGACGCACGCGGCACAAGCGGTCACGCAAAACTCACCAGGAGTATTGAAGCAATTCCGGGCGTGGCGGGCGTCAGCCCGCACCTCAGTGGCAAAGCGCTCATGACGGTGTATGCGACCAGTGACGCCGGTCGACCGCTGGTCATCCCGGTCGTCTTCATCGGGATTGACCTTGCACGCGAGAGACAAATCGGTTCGCTGGGAAAAAGTCTCACAACCGGGGTCAGGGATTTTTCAGACGGCGTCATGGGCGACGTGAAGCTCCCGGGGATTATCTGCGGGGGTGAGATGTTCTGGCCGCTGATGCAGGGCATCCGGGTGTCGCTGACGGCGCCGACGGTGCGCGAGGGCGACGTCGCGATGAGCTTTCGCGTAGTCGATTACTTCCGCTCGGGGTTGTCGGATTTCGACCGCTGCACCGTTTACATCCCGCTGGAAGCAGCACAAAAGTTGACCGAAACCCCCGATGCGGTCACCGGTTTCCAGGTCGCCGTCGCCGAGGGACATCAACCGCAAATCGTCATACAGCGCATCTCGGAGACCCTGAGCGCCGGGGACTTCACCGTGAAGACGTGGGCCGAGTCGCGCAAGGCCCTGCTGGCTGCAATCGCCATGGAACGCATCGTCTGGACCGTTGTCCTCGGGTCGATGCTCCTGGTGGCCGGCTTCGCCATAATGTCTGTGCTCGCACTGCTGGTCATCCAGAAAAGACGCGACATAGGAATCATCCGCAGCATCGGCGGCGGCGTAGGCGGCATCGCAACGGTCTTCGTGGGATACGGCGTCTCGCTGGGACTCATCGGGGCTTCAATCGGACTGGCACTGGGGTATCTGACGGTCCGTCACATCGGCGTCATCGAGTCCGTCGTGCTCAAATACACCGGGTACACCCCCTGGCCGCGAACGGTCTTTTACTTCGACAGTATTCCGTGCGAATGCAGCTCGGGTTACATGTTGACCTTCTTCGCAATCGCGGTGCTGATTTCGCTGCTTGCGAGCATATACCCGGCGCTGCGCGCAGCAAAACTCGACCCGATTCAAACGTTGCGGTGGGAATGAAGAAGCACTCGAAACTCAAAAGTCACAAAACAAAAAAAAACAGAAACAGCCAATAACCGATTACCGGTGACCAATTACGAGTTCTCTTCTTCTTTTTCTTTTTGACTTTCGAGTTTTGACTTTCGACTGGTTTTACCATGCTCTAATTATTCGTGTCATTCAGATATCTCTGGCGTCGCGGGGTGACGGTCTTCGCTCTGCTCAGTGTGGCCCTTGGGGCGAGCGCTTTCATAATCGTCATGGGGGTGATGGACGGCTACTCGGTCGAGTTCAGTCGTCGAAGCCGGGACATGCTGGGCGACGTAGTGGTGAACATGCCCGGCTACGCCATTCGCATGGCCGATTTGAAAACCGGTCGGTTGGCCGCTCAGCCGGGCATCGAAGCCGCCGCCGCGAATATACGTGAGTTCGGACTACTCAAGATACCGAAGACCAAAGCGGTAGCCGGAAAACGTTTCGCCGTCGAGTGGTGTCACTTAATCGGCATCGACCCGGAAACCCAACTGCGGGTCGTCCGTCCGAAACTGGAACCGGAACTGAAGTCGGCCGACTTCCCCTCCGACGGCGACGAGCCGGGGACGTGGGTCGTCCTGGGCATCGACCTGATGAAATCGCACAACCTCACCGTCGGCGACGAGGTTTGGCTGGTCACCAGCCGACAGACCGGTCTTGACCGCGTGCGCAAGAAACGTAAACTCACCGTCATCGGGTCGCTCAGCTTCGGACTGTTCGAGTATGACCGTGAGGTTGCCTACATTTCCCGACAACTGGCCGCCGAGGTGCGCGGCGCTCCGTGCGACAGCGCGACGGAGATTCGCGTTCGGCTCAAGGAGGGCGTGGACCTCGATGAGGGTGTTCGTCAGACCAGGATCGCAATCGGACAGACCGATCAGATTCGCGGACACTACTTGATCCAGACGTTCAGCGAGACTTCCAACTTGTTCCGGGCCA
>JAIOTM010000291.1 GCA_021106755.1 Candidatus Cloacimonadota bacterium
AATGTTTTCGCTACTCATGCGACCGCCAGTCAACAAACCAGCTTTCACCGAGGTTTACTTTTTTAAGTAGTTCTACTTCGGAGCCGATAATTCTTGAGGTTATGTCGCGAAACTTCTCCTCGTTATCGCTGACAAAAAACCTGTCATACGCGTTGCCACCGGATTCGGGGAAAGGCAGGATGTCTTCCAACTGGTTTGCAATTGCCTGAGCACTGTCAATAAGAGTTACTTTATCACCTGCTACTTCGGCAATCGCTTCTGCAAGAATAGGATAGTGAGTGCAACCCAGCACTAACGTGTCTATCCCCTCTTTCAGCATTGGCTCTAAATACTCCGCCACAATCTGACGGGTAACGCTGTTGTCTGTCCAGCCTTCTTCGGCAAGGGGAACCAGCAGAGGAGTGGATTTTTCGATAACCATTGCCGCCGGTTGCAGTTTATGAATCGCTTTTCGATACGCACCACTACGGATAGTGCCGTCTGTTCCGATAACACCTATCCGGCTGTTGCGAGTACTTTTAACAGCCTCATACGCGCCGGGCTCGATTACTCCGATAACGGCTACGGGAAAGAGTTTCCTCAGCTCCGGTAAAGCTACCGATGAAGCGGTATTACACGCCACTACAATAAGTTTAACTCGCTCCTGCAAGAGGAAGCGAGCGTTTTGAATTGAGTAATCGATAACTGTGTTACAAGATTTAGGTCCATAAGGAACACGAGCTGTATCACCGAAGTAAACAATACTTTCATGAGGGAATTTCTTGCGGATTTCCCGAAAAACGGTCAGCCCTCCTACACCAGAATCGAATACACCGATAGGTTGCTTCATCCTTTAATAACCTGCTCAAGAACAGATTTGTCAAATGTTTCAGCTATGCGTATCATCAGTTTAATCAGATTGTCGTAGTCTGCCATAGAAATAACGCCATTGTGACTGTGGGCGTAGCGTACTGGCACACCGAGAACTATTGAAGGAATTCCCTGATGAGTCAGATGAACCCGTCCCGCGTCTGTGCCACCTCGGCGGCGAACTGTCAACTGAATCGGGATTCCCGCGTCTTTCGCGGTAGCTATAACGTAGTCCGACAACCCTTTGGGAACAATCATAGTGGGATCGAACAAACGAACTTGAACGCCTGCGTCTAATTTGCACTGACCTTCAGAAGGAATCGTATCATCCGCGGGAGGTCCTTCAACTATAAACGCTACATCTGGTTTTACTAAGTTTGTAAAAATTGAAGCTCCCCGCAATCCCACTTCTTCCTGAACGCTACCACCGCAAACAACAGTATTAGGCAGTTCTTTACCAGCGATTGCTTTTCCAAGCTCAATCGCGGAGCCAACTCCAACCCGGTTATCGAAAGCCTTACTGAAAAAGCGTCCCGATTTCTTATTATAAAATGAATGGCAGACAGGGATTATCTGGTCGCCTAACTGGATGCCATAGTTATCGATAACGTCCTGCTTATTTTTCGCGCCTATATCAACACACAAATCTTCGATTTCCAGCTTAGATGGTGGAGAATCTTTTTTCTGATGATGCACCGGAACCGAACTGAATATTCCGGGAAATTTGCCCTGATTTGTTATAACCGTTACCGGCGAAGACAACGCGGTGCGTGGGTCCCAGCCACCGATATTATGGACTTTCAGTAAACCGCTATCTGTAAATCCCGCAACAATAAAGCCTATTTCGTCCATGTGTCCGAGAAACAGAATTTTCGGTATATCGACCTTGCCAAAAGAAAAAGCGATTTGTCCAAGTCTGTCTTCAATCGAAGGTGCTAATAATCCCAACTCATCTTTCATAATCTGACGAATTGCTCCCTCGTGACCGGATATTCCTGGCGTAAGTGTAAGTAATTGCAATAGTTCCAAATGTGTCATTGTTGAATCCCCGTTTTTTTCAACACTGTTTTCATTCAAAGTTTTGTCAAGCGGATTTGTGTGGAGGGTATTGTTTATTTCTATTGCTCAGGATGATTGAATTATCTTTCCTGTTACAAGATTTACAATGCACAACCGATATATATTAATCGTTGTTTGTCTCTTTGGGTTCAGTTTTATTTCCGTGTAGAGCCTGTTTTGCTATTGACTTAATAAATTCTAATCTGGCTACAGTTCTTTGTGAATAGTCTGATTGTGGATCAGATAAATCTATGTTAAACGCAGTGCAGAAGTTTTCTTTGAATTTGTGAACTTCGACTGGGCATGAGTTGTTTTGGTTGTTATTAATATCATCTATGAACCAGTTAATCGCCTTCATCCAACCATTAACTACTTTCAGATTACTATTACACAAATCAAAAATTATTTTTTCAGATACTCTAAATCCGATTGTGCTAAGAACTAATACGAAATACAATATTATGTTCTTACTATTTCTGTTGAACAAACTAAAAGAAATACCAATTGGATAATTTTTATATTCAATTTCTAACATAATGTTAAAAATAGACCAGAACTCGGTTTTTTTTTGATACTCGCCATTAACAAAAAAATGTTTAATAAACTGGATAATTCTATTGTCATTATGTGATATGTTTTCTTTGAATTGACAAGATGTGAATTGACTTCTAACAGGTTCAGCAATTTCATTATTGAATAACACATTCTTTACTGCTATGAATACTATCTGAGAAAATCTTAGCTCCCGATTATCAAGACAATTACCAATTCCATGACCTGAATAGAATTGTAGCATTTGCTTAAAGGATTGAATATCTTTATTTTGAATTGCAATATTCATCAGCGATGCATATGTTTTAACAACAAAAGGAGATAGCTGATTTCGTTCTGAGCTAATAAGAATTTTTGATAAATCGTTAGAATCACCATGTTGAATTGCACTCGTAAAACGATTAAGCAGTGTTCGACGTTCATTTTTCTTTAAATATTTGGCTTGATAAATCCTATACAACTTACTTTCTAAACATAGAATATAGTCCCAATGTGGGTTTCGTATTGATAAAATGTAGATTATGTCAATTAATGACATATCATCCAGAATATCCTTAAATTCTATCACTTTGTTTGAGCTTGAGTTGAGGATTGTCCTATGTTGAAAGGCAAGCATAATCTTTGCTTCTGTATCAAAACTTGATTTATATATTTCCTTTAATGATGTTCTTAAGTTGTTAAGCATTTTTGCTCCGATTTCAAAGTCCATTCTTCGAGTAAGAAGAACAATCCAGGCAATATGCATTTTGATAATTTCTTCAACAGCAAAAAAATCAATCTTGTCCGAATTTTTATAAGCTTGTTCTGCTACCTTCAACATCTCATCAGAAATCCATTCAGTTAAAACTAAATCATTTTCAGCAATTGTTTTTAGCACAAATCTTTCAATTGGCATTAAATAATCAGTATTCAACTCATTCATTAACTCATTGCCAGTATCTCCCTTGTTAGTTATATCTTTTATCTTCTCTTCAATGTCTTCAATTACTTTACGCATTAGAAGATTGTTGCTTGCAGCAATATCAATAAACAGCCATAATGTGTAGAGTACCCCCACTAAATTTATACTGAAAATCAAAACAACACTATTCAGCCTTACAGATGCAACAGCCCAGTACGAAACCATCAGTAAGAGAATTGATAAAACAAACGTTTGTCGGATGGAAAGCAGAAGCTTATGTTTTCGATATGTCATTATTAGTTGGCGAACATTTACACCCATTACATCGCCTGCCCGGAAAAGCAGTTCTGCCATCAATCCCAAGATAGCGATGTAAATGGCGGTTAATGCGGCCTGTGCTCCAAATAGCATTTTACAAAGCTCAAATTCGGTTTGGGTTCCGTTTATATATACATCTGCTCTTACTAAAAAACTATATAAATATGTGCTCTGGATTTGTGAGACTACCAATGCAAGCCCAGTTATTACAACTAAGTATGACATCACTTGCCGGAAAGAACGCCAGAAATGTGCTTTCATTCAACCTTCCATGTATTTTCTTCAATCATTTTCAAATCTTGCAATTTGATTGTAAAGGAAAATTTTTGTCATCTTTTTCAATAATCCCTTGTTACTGTCTATAGAACCTGTGTGTTTGCCCACAAATAATCCAGTGCCTTGGTAGAAGGGCGAACACACAGGTTCGTTTCTTCGACACATACAATC
>JAIOTM010000009.1 GCA_021106755.1 Candidatus Cloacimonadota bacterium
AGTTTCTTCTGTGGATTTACTGATACCTTCCATAGCAGTACTCATTCTGCCCGTAGCTTCGTTACCCATATTAACATTAGCGAGCGATTCTTTTGAAAGAGTACTGCCTTGTCTGGCGTTTTCAGCGTTACTTCGGGTTAGGGAGTTCATCTCCTCAAGGCTGGCGGCAACCTCTTCGAGAGAGGCGGCTTGCTCGGAGGTTCCTTCCGCGAGGGCTTGTGAGCCAGATGCAATTTCGCCAGACGCACCAGAAATCTGATCGACAGCGGAGTTTACCTGCGTAAGTGCATCGTCCAGATTGTCAGCGGCATTGTTAATGTTCCGCTTAAACTCGTCGAGGTCTCCTTTATAGTCTCCGGTAACACGGTTTGTCATATTTTTTTCTGCCATGGCTTTTATTACTTCCATTGATTCGGTGATAGGCCCAATTATTGCATCAAGCATATCATTTATTCCTTTTATTATGCGGCTCCAGCTATTTTCGAATTTATCAACATCACCCCGTGCTTCTAATTGCCCGTTGGTAGCAGTTTCCGTAAGCGTTCCAGTCTCTGCGATAAGTCCATTAATAGTGCTTATGCAGGAATTTACGCTTTCTTTAATCTGATTAAAATCGCCTTTATATTCTTCGGTAATCAATGGTGGAATCTTGCCTGACGCAATAAGGGAAATATTCTCAATTGCTTTCTTAATTGGAGCAATAAAGGCATCGTTGAGTTCATTCACCTGTACAAGAATATTCTTGTAAGCTCCCTGATGCTTACTTGTATCTGCTCTTGTCTGTAGTTCACCGTTAAGGGTTGCATTAGTAAGATTACCAATTTCATCTGTTAATCCGGTCATGGCAATACGTACTTGCTCTAATTCGGAATTCATCTCGGTGAAATTCCTTTTTATATCCTCAACTTCTTTATCACCAGATGCTACTGCACTATCAATCTTTAAGTCACCTTTTGATATTCGGCTGAGATTGTCTGAAAGTCGATTTACTTCCGTGTTTTGATAAGTAGCCCGTTTTTTGTCAAGCAACTGTCTTTTTTCCTGTTCTTCACTATTTGTTTTCAGGGTATCTCGCATATCAATCATTGCCTTAGCAAGTAAGTCTTCCTCCGACTGAACTTTAATGGCAACTCCATAATCTCCCTGCGCGATTGATTTCGCGGCATAGGCTATGTTCTTCTGGACTTCCGTTATATTACGAAAAGAATCGGCTAACTGACCAATCTCATTGTCACTGGAATACTCAATTTCCTGATTCACATTTCCCAAAGCAACAGATTCAGCAGCAAGACTTATATCTCGTAATGGCGTGGTCATACCCTTTGAAATTCTGACAGCAATCTGGGTTGCTATTATAAGCACTAATATGGCTATTCCGGTAATCCATAGAAGCAACCCATTAATTCGTGAGGAAATGCTATCTGCTTCTTTCTGAACTATCGCGTCAATTCTATCGATATATTGTCCGGTCTCAACCACCCATCCTAAAGGCTCAAACACCTTTATATAGCTGATTTTTGGTAGTTTTTTACTCGAACCATCCGGCATAATTTTGCTCTCAGAGTAATCCAGATAGCCTTCTCTCTTTGAATTAGCTATCTCCGCGATTGCTTTGTACAAATGGCTGTTTTTTCCATTTATATTTTCGTTGTACTTGGTGTCTTTCATAACAGCACCTTCTAAATCTGGCTGTATGGGATGCATAAGCATTGTGGGATAAGGAGTACCTAAATCCGTGATGAAGAAATAACCTTCACCGTTATCATAGCGAATGGATTTGACAGCCTCCAATAATTCCTTCTTCATATCTTCATTGGCTTCATCTACATATATTCCCGTACCAAGAACCCAGTTAAATTTTGAGAATTTGCGAACGTATGAAACTTTTGGTTGGTCTTCTGTTAAACCTCCCGCGGTAGGTTTAGCCCACATATAATCTACAAAACCTTCTCCTCTGTCAGATGCCACATCGACAGTAGCTTTGAACAGATTTTCATTTTTTCCGAGTGCGCAGAAATATTTTTGATTATCAAGAATTTTTCCGTCTAAAGCGGGGGCGGTTGGATGCATTATCATTTTTGGATATGGTGTACCCATATCATTTATCCAGATATAACCGGTTCCTTTATCATATCTGATATTTTTAACAATTCGCTTTGCCTGATTTTTCGATAAACCAGCACCTTGATTTTTCAGTTGGTTCTCAGTAACATCAATAATGTTTTTCAGTCTTGTTCCATACTTAGTACTAATATACTCGGTGGAAGATTTTTCGTCATATTGAGATTGCAACATTGTATGAACAATATCTGCCTGATTCTTCAGATATTTTCTTACTTTATCAATTTCCTCAACTCTGGTTTTATCTACGTCCGTAGCCCATTTCACCTTAGTAATTACAACTGTGCTAAGCAGGATAATTACAGCAGTAGCTGCAATCATAATTGAGAAAATCAGGGGTAGTTTTTTTTCTATGTTCATTTTTCTCTCCTTTTGAACTGTAGATTTTGAAACAATATACCCCGTATTGTGCTTATTGCCAAATTAATTTTTAACTTAGATTTTGCCGTATAGTTTAGAAAAGAGTGGAATGTACTCGTAGGTTAAGGGATTGAAGAATCCTAATGAAGTAAAGATTGTTGTATCAGCTTCTCCGCCTTTAACAAATCTTCACGGGTGTCTATACCAATGCCGGAGTAATCAGTTAAAATCATTCGAATGGGAATGCCGTTTTCCAGAAGCCGCAACTGCTCCAATTTTTCGAGTTTTTCTATTTTGCCCGGAGCTAACTGGACAAAGTTATATAATGCTTCCCTACGATAGGCGTAAACGCCGATGTGTCGGTAATAGGTGGCTACATTCGAGCCATCTTGATTAAAAGGAATCACCGAACGGGAGAAATAGAGGGCGTTGTTATTGCAATCGCAGACTACTTTTACGCAGTTTGGGTTCGTTATCTCAGAAACCTCCGAAAAGTGGTTCATCAGCGAAGCGACGTTCACGGTTTTGTCTGAGAAAGCCTTCAATAACTCAGACAAAGGCAGGCTGGTTATGAAAGGTTCATCGCCTTGTATATTGACAATTATTTCGCCGGAAATGTTTGAGCAGGCTTCGGCTACACGGTCTGTACCGGATTGATGTGTCGAAGCTGTCATTACGGCATTTCCACCAAACTTTGTAACAGCGGCGACAATGCGGTTATCATCTGTAGCTACTATCACTTCCGTGAATAACCCACTGCTACTGGCGGCTTCGTAAACGTGTTGAATAACAGGTTTTCCCGCGAGAAGTGCCAGCGGTTTGCCGGGGAAGCGTGTAGATTTGTAGCGGGCGGGTATAACGGCAATTGCTGATAGATTATTGTTGTTCATCTGGTTTAGTCCTTTCTTTCTTCCACTTATATTTTTTTAAGAAGACCATCAACGCGGTAACGTCAGTTCGGTTAACTCCGGCAATTCGGGAAGCTTGCCCTAAGGAATGGGGTTGTAATTTAGTTAATTTTTCCCGTGCTTCCCAGGCGATGGTTTCAATGCTCATGTAGTCGATGTTTTCGGGAATAGTTTTATGCTCTAAGTAATCAAATTTCTCAATATCTTCGAGTTGCCTTTTCAGGTAGCCCTCGTACTTTATTTCGACATTAATCCGGTTGCGGATATCTTTGCAAACATCCGCGGGGATAGTATAGCCGTATTGAGGAAGGTCTTCATAGCGGAGTTGCGGTCGTTTCAGCAGTTGATACAACCGGGTAGGTTCTGGTATATCAGGTGTGGAAACGCTGTTGGTTTTGCGAAGTTTCGCTAACTCCCGTTGCTTTATCTCTTGAGTGAGTTGATAAAGTTTCCACCGTTTTTCAGAAACTAATCCCAGAGAGTGACCCAGTGGCATAAGGCGTTCGTCCGCGTTGTCCTGACGCAGAAACAGTCGATATTCGGCACGTGAGGTGAACATCCGGTACGGCTCACTCGTACCTCGTGTAATCAGGTCGTCAATTAATACTCCGATATAAGAGTGTGACCGCTCTAACAGCACTGGTTCTTTTTTATCAAGAGAGAGTACAGCGTTTATTCCGGCAACTAACCCTTGTGCCGCAGCTTCTTCGTAGCCGGAAGTTCCGTTTATCTGCCCCGCGAGATAGAGTCCGGCAATATTTTTGCATTCTAATCCGGCTCGAATCTGATGCGGTAGCACATAATCATATTCTATTGCGTATGCGTATCGGATAATCGCGGCGTTTTCGAGTCCTGGAATCGAAGCAATAAATTGCTTCTGTACTTGCGGGGGCAAGCTGGTGGATATGCCGTTTACATAGGCTTCAAAGGTATGCAGACCTTCCGGCTCAATAAATACCTGATGCCTGTCCTTACCCGCGAATTTGACAATTTTATCTTCAATCGAAGGGCAGTAGCGGGGACCTGTCCCTACTATCTGACCACTATAAAGTGCCGATTTCTTTATATTGTTGCCAATTATCCGGTGAGTCTCCGGGGTGGTGTAAGTTAGCCAGCAATCGGCAATGTTACGAATCGGAATATCTCGGTAGAAAGAGAAACCTTGGGCATCTTCGTCGCCGGGTTGACGCTCCATAACGCTGGTGTCAACTGTTCGGATGTCCACCCGTGGTGGTGTGCCGGTCTTAAATCTCGCCAGTTCCAAGCCAATATGCCGTAGCGAATCGGATATCGCGTTCGCCGCTGGTTCCCCGGAACGTCCACCGCTGTAAACCGTTTTGCCGATATGTATTGTCCCTTTCATGAATGTTCCGGCGGCGAGTATTACCCGCGGGGCAAGGTAAATCTGCCCGATTTGGGATTCAACCCCTGTCACTTTACCATTCTCTACGAGGATTTTATCGATAGTTGCTTCTTTTATCTCAAGCAGTGATTGAGCTTCGCAACTTTTCAGCATTTCAACACTGTATTGTAACCTGTCGTTCTGGGCACGAGGTGCCCACACTGCGGGACCTTTTTTACGGTTGAGCATTCGGAACTGAATGCCCGTTAAATCGGTTATCCTTCCCTGCTCGCCGCCTAGGGCATCAATCTCTCTCGTAAGGTGTCCTTTAGCCGGTCCACCAATAGAGGGATTACACGACATCCTGCCAATGCTCTCGTATTTTACTACAAACATCAGGGTGTCCGCGCCCATTCTTGCCGCGGCAAGTGCGGCTTCTACACCAGCGTGTCCTGCACCAATAACTATTACGTCATAATGGTCTTTTTCCATTTTCTATCCATAGAGTAAATTACTTAGATGTGAAATTACTGTAGGGCTATTCTCTGTCAAAAAAAAGTTAGTTGTTGAAATGGTTAATCTTCTATAGGTTGTTCATCTTCGGTGTAGATTCGGGTGAGTTCCTCGTAAGATATTATCAGAACGGTTTTAAAGATAATGTACATTGGAATACAGAAAACCATGCCGAATATACCCAGCAATTTAGCGAAAATAAGGATGATAATTACCGATACCAAAGGATTCATCTTTACTTTGCCGGATATCATGAAGGGGATGAAGTAGAAGTTATCCACCAACTGTGCAATTACAATGGTAATGATTGCATACAAGGCTGTTGCCGGACTATCTAAGTAGCCGAAAATCACTGCTGGTATTGCTCCGATAATTGGACCAAGATAGGGGACAATATTCAATAATCCGGCAAAGAGGCCTAAGACTATCGCACCTTTTACACCTGCGATATACAAGCCCAAAGTGGTGATTGTAGCAACACCCAGACTTTCGCTTACTTTGGCTGAGAAGAAATCGTATAACTGATTTCCTATTTCGCCGGAACCACGAATGAATCCTTCCCTGAATTTCTCTGGAACCGATGCTTTAATGGACTTCCATATTTTCTTTCGGTTTCGGTAAAAAACCTGAAACATAAGCGGAATTATGAGAACTCCGTTAATAATGATAAAGCTTAGTTTGGAGAAAATCGTCTGCGTAAGTGAATAAATATATGTTATCAGATTCTGAATATCATCTTCGCTGACAAGCTTACGACCCATCAACGTTGGAACCTTATCTTTTAAGCTATCTAACAGGTCCTGCTGGATTTCGGTGTTGCTTAAAGAGCTATCTATCAGGTTCTTCAGACTTTGAATCTGATCGCCCATATAGAAATAGAGAAACACAAGGATTAGAATGACTTGTCCATAGCCATACAGTGCTCGTTTCCAGGCGGGATACCTGCGTAAGGTCTCGTTTTTGCGGAACTCGGCAGCTACTTTGTTGGTTATAATAATCATCGTAAAGCCGATGATAAAAGTAATGAAAATATCCTGAAAATAGAAGAGGGCGGCAAATATCGCCGCGATGATAACGGCAATAGCGAAGAGAATCTTCCAGACCTTGATGTTAGTGGATAGTTCTTTTATTTCCATTAGTGGAAAATCCTATTCGGAATACGAAAATTATCAGCATTACATTTACAACCGCGAATATAATCTGAAATGCAATACTTTTCCAGAGATTCGGGTTGCTTAAAAGCGAAAGCTCAATTCTGTCGAATATCAGGTAGCTTCCCAAACGCAATATATGCGCGACTACAAAACAGATTGCCGCTGTCGCCGCGAAGAAATGCTTTCGCAACATTCCGGCGAGTAATCCGGCAACGGTATTGGGCAAAAGTAACAAAAATTCCAGATTAGAGTCCACCGGAGTAAGCGTGTTGAGCATTGTGCCGAAAAAACCTACAAGAATCCCCATCTTCCAGCCGCCGAGTAAACCCGCTACCACTGGAATAAAAACATTTACCGCAATCATTTCACCGGGAATAAATGGATTAGGACGGGCAGAGCGGGCATTGCCGAGAAGGATATACAAAGCGATAAAGCCTATCGTAAAAATCCATCCACGTCTGGTTCTCAGGCTGATGCTATACATTGTTGAAACCTTGTTTGACTCTCATGCAAATAATTGTGATTATTCAGGATTTGACGTCAAACTATTTGTGCTGACAATGCACAATAAATTAGAACCTAATCTGTGCGATACCATATTTTACAAGATTTCCTTAAATCGAGTAGGAGGAATACCATTAATTGGTATTCCGTCCTCTCACACCACCAAGCATACCGTTCGGTACTTGGCGGTTCAATAGAATTAACATACTCGTGCATATACGTCTGACAGAAACGTAAGC
>JAIOTM010000294.1 GCA_021106755.1 Candidatus Cloacimonadota bacterium
ATTTTGTTCTTAGCAAAATAGGATTGATATATTTGTACGCGCCTGATGTATGCGATTTGGTGAAGGCAGAATCGTATTTCGCTCAGGCTGCTAAACATGCTGTAGGGGATTATAACCCCAAAGCATTACGAGTCGCTAATATTATTAGTGAAGTACAACGAAATATACAGCATGAGAGTGTACTCAAAGCAATTAAAACTATTACGTCAGAGACTTATTTTAACTGTGGAGTGAGTTGCTATGCTCAGGGTAAATTTAAGGACGCGACCCGGTTATTCAGCAAAGCATATTCAATCAATCCAGAAATGCAGACTGCCGGATTTGCTTATGCCAAAGCACTTTGCGCGTATGGGGAAGACTCGCAGGCTGTAAACGTCCTTGTTAAAGTGATTGACCAGAACAGGCTTCTGGCTTTCAAAGCCGCGATAGACCTTGACCTCGCCCTCAAGCCATCAATTCTGTTTTCCCTGATAAATCTTAATGACGCGCTTCTGAGCGATACTCTGAGAACCGCCAACTTTCTTCGGGATAAGATGATTGAAAACAGCCTCGGAAAAGAGTATCTATCCGACATTTACGCCTGCTTGAAAGCTGGAACCTATTTTGAAGCAAAGCGAGCGGAAGATATTCTCGAAAGCCGTCACGAATGGTTTATCGAAGAAGCTATTATTGACGCGTCTCAGAAACCGATGGTGCTGAGTGGTCATCCCGGGATTGTGGCGGATGTGAAATTTTCACCGGATGGTTCACTTGTTGCCAGTTGCGACTGGAAAGGTGAGATTCGGATTTGGGACGCTAAAACGCACACGATACTGTTGTCTTTGAGCGGTCATACAGGCGAAGTGTATGAGTGTGCTTTTAACTCCAGTGGAAAACTACTTGTATCGGCTGGAGAGAATGGCGAAGTGATTGTATGGGATATAGAGAATGAAACCGAATTAACCCGAATGAAAGGTATATCTGCTAAAGCAAACTCAGTATGTTTCAGTGCGGATAACCGCTATATCTATGCCGGAGGTGAAAATCGGATTATTTTCCGCTGGGATTGGCAACAAAGTAAACAACAGCTTTTCAAATGGAATTATGGGGATATTCTTTCGATGCACTGTAGCCCCGACAACAAACATCTTTGTATTGGCTCAAGCGATAACAGCATTGGTATTCTCAATCTTCAAACAGGGAAATTCATACGGATAACCGGACACACAGCCCCAGTATCCTGCGTCCATTACAACCCCGACGGAAGACTCATAGCTTCAGGTTCTTACGACAGAACTGTACGTTTATGGGATATCCGCACACAGGGAGTTCTCCACGTTTTCCGGGGACATACAGATAAGGTTCTGGATTTGGATTTCAGTCCAAATGGCAACTATATCGCCAGTGCGTCTGCTGATAATACTTCCCGGGTCTGGGGACTTACCGGAAGTGAAATTCAGCGGTTAACCGGACACAAAATCAGTGTTGAAACGGTATGTTTCAGCCCGGATGCCCAGTCTGTTGCAACCGCTGGTTACGACCACAAAGTAAAACTGTGGGGACAGTTTATAGAATCGACATCTCAGGAGATGAGCGTGAAGGAGTTTATTCCATTCGAAGCAGCTAACGAGGAACGGGTAATAGCTATCAAAGATGAGATTCTGCAAAATGACCTGCAAATACAGGAAATTTTACGGAATGTGGAATTAGAAAAGGCGCGTGAGTTGTTTCAAATGGGATTAGATGAAGAAAAACGCCAGAAAAGGAAGTTGTTTTTTAAGGAAAAGGGAAAGGCTGAAATCTATTTCCGTCAGGCGGCGATATTGGGATTACCAGAAGCTAAGGAGAAACTGGGGCAGATAGAGGTGGAAACTCAATGATTATCCCGCTGATAGAACAGGCTTTTCAACAAGTAATCAAGCAGTTACCTGTTGCTGGCACTGCTGTATCTGTTATTCACAACGGTTTTCAAAATATTCTGGTTAAAGGATTCGCTAACGCGAAAGAAGGAACAGAAGTTACACCTCATACCCGTTTCGCGGTTGCTTCCGTAACTAAATCCTTGTCTGCTACTCTAATTGCCAAATGTGTAGTAGAAGGCTTGTTCGATTGGAATACTCCTGTCAGTGAATTGTTATCAGGTTTCAAACTAAGCAACACCGAAGCAACCCGGAAAGCCACGGTTGTAGATTTTCTGGCACACCGTACCGGACTCGCCAGACACGACATGTTATGGTATATGGGAGCTGTTTCTAACCGCGAGGAGCTTCTGAAAAGATTACAGTATTTGCAGTTCCGGCTACCTTTTCGGGAAGGTTTTCAATACAATAATCTGCTTTATGTAGTATTGAGTTGTATTGTGGAGAAATATACCGGAATCACCTGGGAAGCCGCAATGGAGCAGATGTTATATGAAACTCTTGGTATGACGAACAGCGAGATATTTCGTTCGGGAATTATGCCAGATGTAGCTACTCCACACGAGGAAAAAGATGGCAGATTTACTATAATTCCCATATTCGATAATTCGATGATGGCACCCTGTGGAGGGCTATTAAGTAGTGCGGAAGATATGCTGAAATGGTTGCAGTTTAATCTGAAAGCAAACGCACAACCCCAGACGGAATTACAAAGGGTTGTCAGAGACAAACTAATGACTCCGCTCGTAGCTGTTTCTAAAGAGTCACCTTGGCAAGAGTGGAGTATTCCACATGCTTGCCTCGGTTGGCGTGATTTGCTATACAGAGATTACCGAATGCTCTTTCATTCGGGTGGTATCAACGGATTTGCTACCATCACAATATTATTGCCGGAATTGAAAACCGGAATTTCGGTAATGTGTAATGGGCAATCGGCTTTCCCCGAAGCGTTAGCTTATAGTCTGATTGACATTATGGAAGATTATCCTTACACAGATTGGGCAGAGCGGTTTGTTACTGCGGGTAAAAAGCGAAGAACTGAGAAGAATCAGGAAAAAGCAATCCTGCGTAATGAGTTAAAAGCAAATGTTTTCCCTAAGTATGAAATCTGCGGAAAATACTTCAATTCAGGCTACGGTGTTCTTACAATTGATGAAAACACATCTGGATACACTCTCTGCTACGGGAAGCGTGAGTTTGAGCTTCAGCCGGGAAGCGGAGATGTGTGCTCTATCTATTTCGCCGACCATGATGTGCTGTATCCTGTCATGTTTGAACCGGGAGCATCGCAAGCTGAAGCTGTACGAGTTCCATTTGAACGACTTGTTGACGCAATTGAATTCCACCGACTGACTTGATACGATTCTTTTAAAACTTTCTGCAAGACTTGTGCAAGAGTCGATAGGTAAATCTTCTTGAAGTATAGTGTACTATCACACGCCTATCCCCACAATGGAGAAGATTGTGCTGTCCAAGTGATTGCAAAAGCGGTAGTTATAGCGAGTAGATAATGAATAGTAGGATTTCTTGCCCAGATTTGGTTGCGACTTAGTCTGCTGATCCAAAAGTTTTTTTGTAGGTGAATCTTTTACACAGTAAAAGTTTACTCTTCAGGCTTTTTTCAAAAAACAAATCAGATGAATATTTTGTCAAATAAGGTGTTTTCGTCTTAGAAAACACTAAGTTACTGCTTGTAGCCTGAATTGCATAAGTGACAGCTATCTTTTTTATAAGAATAAAAAAGCCCGGTGACGGCGTGTTCTTACCCTCCGCACCCGAAATCTGGCAAAAGATACTCTGACTTTAAGGATTTTTTTCATATGTAAAAGGCAACATCAAGTGTGAAAAACAATATAATCAAATCTTCTCGAAAAATGGGTGTATCCCAACCCGATTTTATCCTTGACAGCCATATCCCTTCTACAGAAATTACAGTACCTGATAATCAGGTAAAAAATATTGTCCTTTAACCTGTCCCGCGAGGCAGAAAGGAGGTTGAATGAACCGCAAAAGACCCTTCTGATTTCTTCCAGTGACCTTTATTTATAAAAAATTCTATTCTGGAGGTTTTTCTATGCAAAGTAAACTCAATTTTGTCGGGCGAAACATGTTCGATTTGGACGACTATTCTACCGACGAGATAATGACAATACTACAAGCGACCAAGGTGATGAAAGAGATAAACGAGCGGGACTATAAAAAGCTTCCGACCCTACGCGGTAAAACAGTATGTACTCTGTTTTTTGAGAATAGCACCCGTACCCGCATGTCATTCGAGTTGGCGGCAAACCGACTGAGTGCTGATGTTGTAAGTTTTTCTGCTTCAATTTCGGCACTTGCTAAAGGCGAGAGTCTTCAGGATACGGTTTATACACTTGATGCTATGGGTATTGACCTTTATATAATTCGACACAGTTGCCCCGGAACCCCGCAACTTGTATATAAACATTCCGGCAAACCAGTACTTAACGCTGGCGATGGTCGTCATGCCCACCCCACTCAGGCTCTACTTGACATCTTTTCAATCTGGGTGAGAACAGGTAGTCTGGAAGGCTTGAAAATCTGTATCGTGGGCGATATTACACATAGCCGTGTTGTGCGCTCCAACCTGATTGGTATGAAGAAACTCGGCGCGGAAGTGATTGTCTGCGGACCTAAGACCCTTGTGCCGGGCTTTCTACCCGAAGTTTATGGTTGCCGGGTTGAATACGATTTGAAAACGGCACTTAAAAACGCGGATGTGGTTATGGGGCTACGGATGCAACTCGAAC
>JAIOTM010000234.1 GCA_021106755.1 Candidatus Cloacimonadota bacterium
CCAGTTCAATCTCGGAGAGTTTGACCAACTAACCGGAACAGTCAGCGGGGGTGGTAATCCCGCGGGAACAGGTATTGTTCTCTATCAGGATAATGTGGCGATGTACAGCGGTATCGCGGATGCTTCGGGAAGCTTCAGTATCCCCGATGTAATTCCGGGAGATTATCTTGGTGTTGCGGGGCTGAATCTGCTTTATTGTGATGTTGTACAGTTTACTGTAACAGAGGATAATCAGACACGTGATTTCGTGCTGGATGAGTATCCCGGGCAGTTGAATTTCTCCTACGCGGGCTTTCCTTCTGAAATGTTTTCCTTCGTTCCCAATAACACTTTTGCTTTTGGTATTAAAATTACTGAGACCGAAGCCGCGAGAATGGCGGGTCATGTTCTGGCAGGTGTTTGCTTCAAAACACCAACCTCTTCTACTGATGCCACAATCTCTGCTGGAGTATGGCGCAATAATGAACTTACTCAGTTAATCCCTATAAACGGATTTGCCGCAGATGAATGGGTGAGTGTATCTCTGGAGCAATACATCGTGGTTGATTCCACTGATGACCTGATTATTGGGTACGAGATTACTTCGAGCGATGGTAATTTACTCTGGATGGACAATGGTCCTAATGTGACGGGAAAAGGCGCGTGGCTACGTACTCAGGTGTGGTCTCCGTTCAACGCTGCCTATAACAAAAATGCCTGTATTGAAGCTCTCTTTATTGAGCAGGAACACGCAACTGTTAGTGGGCAGGTTATATTGGATGATGGCAACAGTGCCGAAAACGCCCTTGTGCTTACTAACGACTGGTTTACCGCACGAACTGAGGTAAACGGGGACTATACCATTGATCTTATGCCCGGCACATATCAGCTCACTGCAAGTAAGCCAGGCTACATAGAAACACCTCCACAAGTTGTTACTGTTATAGCCGGAGAGATATTGAACGGTATTGATATTCAGTTAGAGTTGGTTCCCACCTCAACAGATGATAAGGATTCTTCTCCTGTGTACGCGGACAGAATAACTGCCTACCCAAATCCCTTTAATCCTGAAACAACTGTCAGTTACTCGCTCTCTTCTGCTGGTTCGGTCGAACTAACAGTATATAATCTGAAAGGACAGGAAGTGAAGCGGCTTTTCAGCGGGAATGCGGATAAGGGCACATTTTCCGTACAATGGAGCGGAGTTGATAACAACGGAAAAGCTGTAAGTAGTGGCGTTTACTTCTGCACTATGAAGACAAGCAAAGGTAGTACATCGTGTAAACTTCTGCTTTTGAAATAGATTGCGAAGGGGAGACAATAGTTTGTCTTCCTTTTATCTCACTAAAAGGGAATAAAAATAATAGATAAATAATCTCCGATATTGATTTACGGGCTTCGATTTTTCAGAGGTATCCTATTCTGCTGGAATAATGGACAATATTTCCTCAAACCTCTAATATCATACTTTGTTCCTCAGATAATACTTAGTTTGAATCAATATGAGGGAACTCTTTGCAAAGAGGCTTTTTCGTTGACAACCTCTAACGCTGTTCTCTTATCGGTTTCATCATAGGAGGAATGATGAAAATACTCATTATTTTATTACTGAATATTCTGCTTCTGGGTTGTTCAGATATAAATAATAATAAAAAAGAGACTGAATCTTCAGAAGCAAAGGAGTTAAAAATGGCTGGATTTGAATTGTCTGGAAAATCGCACCATTTCATGGGAATTGAATTGAACAATCAGGTTTGGAACTTACTTCAGAAAGAGAATAGAACTCCAGAGGATATTAATCGCATGATAAATTATGCGTTAGCCTCGCAACATCATTGGTACAAGTCTCCTCATTGGCAACCAGTTAATGCTCAACGGGGTGAGTGGATGATATCTCATGTTTTCGCGGTTTCGGGAATCGGGGAATCAGCTCTGAAACATGCCCGGAACTGTCTAAGGCTCACAGAAGAACATGCTTTTAATGATTTCGACCTCGCTTATGCTTACGAAGCGATGGCAAGAGCTTACTCCAGTCTGAAAGATAAAGACAATTACCAGAAATACTACCAATTAGCAGAAGAAGCAGGAAACAACATAGCTTCGGAAGAAGATAAGAGCGTCTTCATGGGAGATTTAAAAGCAGATCCCTGGATGGGGAAATAGGTGATAAATCATTTTTAATTTTTTTGAATTACAATAGGTCATGAATTTGAAGAACAACCGTTACGGTCACTGTAACCATAATAACCAATGGGATGATAAATAATTGTAAAGGATAGAGAGTAATGAATATTACATTAAATAAGTCGATGTTTTCGAGAAAAAATTTCTATATATTTTTCGCGATTATCCTCGTAATGAAAATTATATTTGCCTGTGGAGTGTTTTACAAGAATCCAGACTATGTAACGTTACCCGATTCGGGTGATTACAGCAATTTTGCCCGGCAAATTCTTGCTCAGGGAGTATTTGTCCCTGATGTTACGACAAACCCTTTAGGGTTGGCTGAAATTGCGCCGGGATATCCACTTTTAATGTCCTTCTTTTATTTGTTTAGTGACAGCCCATTGTTACAGGTAATCTTCAATGTGATTATGTCGCATCTGATTTCTCTATTTGCATTCAAAATTGGTTTGTTGTTGTTTAAGAATAATGCTCTCTCCTTTTTGTCGGCTACTATGGTTATGCTAAGTCCTATGATAATGTATTATTCCCTCATAATTCTGAAAGAACCGACTTCAAGTCTGCTTTTTATCTGGTTAATTTACCTAATAATCCTCTATTACATTGTCGGAAAAAAAGAGTACTCTCTTAAAACATATATATGGCATATCGTTGGAATTGGAGCAATCACCACTTTTTTGATTCACACAGACGAGCGGTTTGTTATCCATATCTTATTAATCATGATTGTTATACTCATTTTCGATTCTTCCAGTATTAAAATGCGTATTTTAACTGTGATTTCCTATGGTGTACTTATAATTCTACTATCGCTTCCCTGGGCAATTCGCAATCATTCAGTTTACGGAAGACCGATGTTTTTATCTTGCAGAACCGCTCCCTACAGCGATGTGCTACTTACAAAACTGGGATTTGAATGGGAAAATAAGAATCGTCTTCCTTTAGATTGTTTTCCGAGAGGCTGTAACGCTTACACTTCAATTCAAATCAGCGATGCGGTGCTTGATTCAATTGAAGCGGGATTTATCCCAACGAGTCTCGATCTTCGTGCCGTAGAACACATCATCATGGGGTTAGAGGTAGGAATAAGACCATATCAATTTTCAGATATTCATCGCTATTGGTCAAATTTCATAGAATTTTTCAGAATCGCTGATTTTGAGAACGACTTCAGAGCATCTGGCTTTGTTTTTACTGCTCCATGGTCGCTAAAGCATAACATTATATCAATATTTGTTTGCGCGATTGTTTTGCCCGGTTTCATTATCGCATTGTTTATCACTATCAAAAATAGGATAATTCTGTTCATGATGCTCCTTATCGCGTGGCACGCGTTTTATCATATTTTTATCGAATACGCAGAGGACAGATACAGAATTCCGCTTTCTCCTCTCATTACTATAATTAGTATGTATGGTTACTGGATGGTTTACCTGAAGTGGCAACAATACTCAAACAATAAGAAAATAACAAAAGGCGTTGATTTGTGAAAGCTGTAATACTCGCTGGCGGATTAGGTTCCCGGCTCAAACCATTTACCGAAGTGATTCCTAAACCGCTTCTTCCTATCGGGGAAAAAGCCGTATTGGAAATTCAGATAGAACACCTTTGCAAGCATGGTTTTGACCAAATCTGGCTTGCGACAAACTACAAGAGTTCGTATATCGAGAATTTCTTTGGTGATGGCTCGGCTTATGGAGTTGAACTAACTATCAGCAAAGAAGAAAAGAGACTTGGCACTGTTGGTCCAATAACTTTACTGAAAGACCAACTGACTGAACCATTCCTGATGATGAACGGGGATATCCTCTCTTTAGTGAATTTCAGGGAAATGTACGAGTTCGCGTGTAAATCTCCAGCATCGCTTGTTGTGGGGACAAAAGAAATTATCACACCATTCCTTTTTGGTAACCTTTTCTTTGAAGGAGACTATGTAACCGGAATTGAGGAGAAACCAGACCTCAAGTCGATGATAATAGCTGGAATCTATGTTCTCAAGCCTGAGATATTCAAACATATACCTGATAACGAGTACTATGGAATAGACCAGTTAATCCTGAAAATGTTAGACCTTGGTGATCCTGTCGCGAAATATGAGATAAAAGAATACTGGCTTGATATTGGTCGCATAGATGACTATGAAAAAGCACAGAAAATTTACAATGAGTACTTTGAGTAATTATCATGAAAAAAACGCTTGTAACTGGAGCCGGTGGATTTATTGGTTCGCATCTTGTTGAACTGCTTATCGAAAAAGGATACAATGTAAGGGCATTTGTCCGCTATAATTCAAAAAACGACTGGGGCTGGCTGGAAGAAAGTTCTTACCGGAACAATATCGAAGTGGTAACTGGCGATATCAGGGATTACGATTCTGTTTGTGCTGCCGTACATGGTTGCAATCAGGTATTTCACCTTGCCGCTCTTATCGGTATTCCATACTCCTATATATCGCCGCTGGCATATATCAAAACTAATATTGAGGGAACGTACAACATATTGCAATCGTGCAGGCAGGAAAAAGTAGATAACATTATGATTACATCTACCAGTGAAACCTACGGATCGGCACAGTATGTTCCCATAGATGAAACACACCCCATGGTTGGGCAATCTCCTTATTCAGCTTCAAAAATCGGGGCTGATCATTTAGCCCTTAGTTACTGGCGATCATTCAATTTGCCAGTAAAAATTGTCCGCCCATTTAACACCTATGGTCCTCGTCAATCTGCCAGAGCAATTATCCCGACAGTTATCACACAGATACTTTCAGGTAAAAAGCTGTTGAAACTGGGCAATCTTCACCCTACTCGTGATTTAACTTTTGTGCAGGACACGGTAGCAGGTTTTGAAGCAATCTCCCGTTCATCTCGGTTAAACGGAGAAATTACAAATATTGGTATGAACCATGAAATATCAATTGGAGATATGGTTAATCTTATTGTTCAATTATGTAACACCGAGATTGAAATCCAGACTGACACGGAAAGAGTACGACCTGACAAAAGCGAAGTGGAGCGTCTGTATTGCGCGAACGAAAAAATACTGAGCAACACAGATTGGAAACCTGCTTACACCTTAAAGAGCGGATTAATGGAGACCATCGCTTTTCTGAAAGACAATCTATGTCGCTACAAACCTGAGATATATAATGTCTGACTCATTAGATAAAAGGGCATTTATTCCGTTATCTGTTCCCCATCTGGGTGGACGGGAAGGTGAATATGTGCAGCAATGTATTGATACCGAGTGGGTTTCATCGGCTGGAGCCTTTGTAAATCGCTTTGAAGATGATATTGTGAATTATACAGGTAGCCAATTTGCCATAGCTTGCGTAAACGGCACAGCCGCGTTGCACTTATCACTACTAATGGCAGGTGTTGCTCCTGGTAATCATGTCTTGGTTCCATCACTGACGTTTATTGCACCAGTAAACACTGTCAGGTATTGTAACGCTGATCCTATATTTCTTGATTGCGATGAATTTTACAACATTGATGTTGATAAGCTTCGCCGCTTTCTGGAAAGTGAGACCAAATTTGAGGACGATTGTTGTATCTTTAAGCAAACAGGACAAAAGATTTCAGCAATAGTGCCAGTACATGTCTTTGGAGGGGCTGTCGATATGGAAGCTTTATCTACGCTATGCCTTGAATATAAAATACCAATCGTGGAAGATGCCACAGAAAGCCTTGGTACCCGCTATAAAAGGGGCAGATTAAAGGGGCGGCATACTGGCACAATCGGGCAATTTGGATGTCTTTCTTTCAACGGGAATAAAATCATTACCTGCGGGGGTGGCGGTATAATCCTTACTGATAACGAGGTTGCCGCAAAGAAACTAAAATACCTGAGTGAGCAGGCAAAAGATGATGAGCAGTTTTTTATTCATAACGAAGTTGGGTTCAATTATCGCCTTACAAACATTCAGGCAGCAATTGGAGTGGCTCAGTTAGAACAATTAGAGCAAATTATTTTACGGAAGAAGGACAATTTCCAAAGATACAAAAAAAATCTGACAAATACCTCACGGTTGAAGCTTATTGATTTTCCTCCCTACTGCGACTCAAATCATTGGTTCTATTCTGTTCAGATAGACGGTTACAACAGGAAAAATCTCAGGGCATTAATCTCAAAACTCGGTTCGTGTAATATTCAGGCACGTCCCGTTTGGGAATTGAACAACAGGCAAGAACCTTATCGGAACTATCATTCTTTTGAAATCAGTAAAGCCACCGAACTCTGCGAGAAAACATTGAATATTCCATGTTCCTCGAATCTTACTTCCAACGAGGTCGATTATGTTTGCGAGAAACTCATCAAGGAAACACAATGAAGATTTTAATCGCGGTTATCGCTTACAACGAGGAGAAGAATCTACCGTTGGTTTTCAAGGATTTGAATGAACACAATTTTGGTTACGATGTAGTTTTAATTGATAATGGCTCTAACGATGAAACAGCTAAAATGGCGATGAAGCACAACATTCCTTGTGTTCGTCACTGTATTAACACTGGTTCAGCGAGTGGTACATTACGCTCCTATTTCGAATACGCGCATCGGTACGATTATGACATTCTATGCCAGTTTGATGGAGATGGTCAACATCTCGCATCTAAACTACCATTGATTATTAATCCCATTAAAGAAAATAAGGCAGATTACGTTATCGGTTCTCGCTTCCTGAAGAAAGAAGGATTCCAATCGACAGTTCTCAGACGTATGGGAATTTCAGTCATGGCTGGAATAGCAACCAGAACTATTGGGTTTAAGTTTACCGACATAACTTCGGGTTTCAGAGCATACGGTAAGCAAGTAATAGACTATATCGCAATGCAATACCCCTATGAAATTCATGACACGCTTCAACTTGCAATGGTGAGTTCCATGGGAGGGGCAAGGTTTGCCGAGGTTCCGGTTATTATGCAGGAACGCGCTCATGGTGTGTCAGAATACAACATCAGTTTTGCATCCAGATATATGATGAAAAGCCTGATTAACTCACTTGGTTGCAAACTGCAAATGAAAAAGGGGAAGTAATGGGCTGGATTTTTAAGGGATTAACCTTCTTCTTCGGGGCATTCTTTTTCTTGATTGTTCTCCGAACAATCAAGCGAAACCTGATAGGACCTTCACTTGCTGTTATGTGGATAATCGTGTCGATTTTCCTGTTTACAATTTCCATCTTCGAGGGATTTTACCATTGGATTAGCTACCAAATACTCGGTATTCACGGTGCTCAGAATATGATATTCAGCATCCTGATAGGTTTTCTTTTTCTCTTTATATTATATCTGAGTATTAAAATCACCCAATTGCACACCCAGATTCAAAAAATGATTTCAACAATTGCTATACTCGAAAAAGAAATCCAGGATAATAAGAACTTGATTGAAAAAAGCCAAATCTCAGGGAAAATCGATGGATAAGAGAATAAAATTTTTAACCTCCGGGAAATTCATCTGGCGTGGTATTCTTGGTTATATTGCTTATGTTTCAATATTTCCAGGTTTTTTATCACCGTTGATTCATCGTCTCAGAGGAGTACGGATTGACAATCCTTTCAACGTTTATATTGCGCCAAATGTTCTGATAGATTCACTTTTCCCAGAATACATCCATATCGAAAAAGACGTATATCTGACTCGTGGGGTAAAAATTATCTCGCACTTCAACGCGACAAAAGCACTTAGTACTGTTCTCGGTTACTCTACGAAAACAGGAGATGTACATATCAAAAAAGGAACTTTCGTTGGAGTTGGAGCAATTATTCTACCCGATGTAACAATTGGAGAGTGCTGTATTATCGGAGCAGGCGCGGTTGTTACAAAAAGTGTACCTCCGTACTCTCTAGTCGGTGGAAATCCGGCAAAAGTAATAAAGGATATTCGATGTTCAGTATAAAACTACTGCTTCTCATGTCGGTGCAGAGTCTTTTCCTGATATCCAGTCAGATAATGCTTAAAATTGGGGTTGGTCGTCTGAAAGATGAGGTTATCAACTTTCGCTACTTTCTTCATTTGATAATATCTCCATGGGTTTTTTCTTCTATTTTTCTGATGGGAATTGCCGCCGGAATCTGGGTACTTGTTTTGAGAAATTATGATTTCAGTCAGGCTTACCCATTAGTTAGTATAAGCTATATATTTGCCTTAATCGCGTCTGTTTTCATCTTCGGAGAAGAAGTTCCGGTTATTCGCTGGATAGGCGTACTGATTATTATCCTTGGTGTTTTTCTGGTTGTAAAAGGAAAATCGCCAGTATGAAAAACTTAGTTGTTTTTGGTACTTCAGGACACGCGCGTGTTTGTATTGATATTATCCGTCTGACTAATGAATATGAAATTGCGGGTCTGTTAGACAAGTATTTACCCCTGAATTCAGAACGCTTTGAATTAAAGGTTATCGGTAATGATGCAGACCTGCCCGACCTGATTCAACATTACAATCTGGAAAATTGTTTCATCGCGATAGGAGACAATTCACTTCGTGCCAAAGTAGCCGAAAGCGTAAGAAAAGCGGCTCCGAAATTGTTATTTCCCGCCATTATTCACCCATCCGCCTGCGTGGCGAAAGATGTTATAATTGGCACGGGAACAGTAGTAATGGCAGGCACGGTAATTAATCCAGGTACAACGATTGGAGACTTCTGCATAATTAATACTGGTGCCGTTGTCGATCATGATTGTAATATTGGCTCATATTCCTCTATAGCTCCTGGTTCAATTCTTGGCGGAAATGTTAATATTGGCAAATACAGTGCTGTATCTCTCGGCGCGAACATTATTCATGGTAAAGTAGTAGGTTCGCACACTGTTATTGGTGCCAGTGCGGTTGTTCTAAAAAATATCCCGGACAATGTAGTTGCTTATGGCAATCCCTGTCAAATAGTACGCCATCGGAAGGAAGGGGATAAATACCTTTAGAGCTTTGCATAATACGCACGATTAAATCGTAGGTTACCTGACCCATCTTCACCACTTTTCATCAGGTCTTTCAGAACAACGTGGTTTAATTCTGAGCTTTAAGATACTCTTTCAATCTGAGTATAACATCTCGTGAGGAGAGACCTTCAGCTTCTGCTGTAAACGATACAATAATCCGGTGTTGTAGTATAATATCAGCCATCGCGTCGATGTCTTCTACAGCCGGTGCTAACCTGTTTTCAAGGGCAGCTCTGGTTTTAGCCGCGATTACAAGATATTGCGAGGCTCTTGGACCTGCTCCCCATGTCACTAATTGTTTCAAAAACTCGGGTGCTTCATCAGTGCCGGGGCGTGTCATTCTTACTAAGTTGACCGCGTAATTCAGAACATGGTCGCTTACCGGAATCTCACGGATAGCATTTTGCATCGCGAGAATTCCGGCACCATCCAGAACAGGGATTACTACTTCAGGTTCACCCATAGTAGTTGATTTGACAATTTCTTTTTCTTCTTCAATATTGGGGTAGTCTATGTTGATATTGAACATAAAACGATCGAGTTGAGCTTCAGGGAGAGGGTAGGTGCCTTCTTGCTCAATTGGGTTCTGGGTAGCGAGAACGAGAAATGGTTTTTCTAAGGCAAAGGTCTCATTGCCAGCAGTTATCTGGTATTCCTGCATAGCCTGTAAGAGTGCGGATTGCGTTTTTGGAGGCGTGCGGTTAATTTCATCCGCGAGAATGATGTTAGCGAATATGGGACCCTTGATATACTCGAAATAACGTTTGCCGTCCGCCTTGTTTTCCGCGAGAATATCGGTACCAGTAATATCCGAGGGCATTAAATCGGGAGTAAACTGTATTCGGTTGAACGAAAGATTGAGTATCTGGGACAGGGTTGAAACCATCAGTGTTTTCGCCAGCCCGGGTACCCCCTCAATAAGACAGTGACCTCCGGAGAAAAGAGCTATGAGAAGCTCGTTAACGACTTTATCCTGTCCAATAATTACCTTATGTATCTCGGTTAGTATTTGTTGCTTTTTTTCTGCCAGGTCTTGCAAGAGTTGCAGAGATTCTGTTTTATTCATCTATCTCCTCTTTTTTTTCAGTTATGTCCTCGTCTGTTTCAGATTGTTGCCACATAATGTTAATGCCGGTATAATGTAAAGCGATAATCCCTATAACTGTAATCAGGACACCTGTGGCAAGGTGAGCTGTAACAACCGCGGCACTTACAAGCTCCGAAGCCATGCCGAAGCCACTGACGAATATCAATGTTGTTATCCATTCGTTGCTACCTATCTGGGCTGGGGGATGAGGTAATATATACGAGAGGTACAGCAATGTATAACCAAGCAAAACAGCCATGTATGCTGGTGGGTGTCCAACTGAGCAAAAAACGAAGTAGAAAAACAGGCTGTCTGTTGCAATAGCTGCCAGTGTTAATAATACGATGACAGGTAATCCGCTCAGATTATGTTTAAATAACGCCAGACCATCTACAAAAAGATGAATAATATCTTCGAGACGATGCTCAAATCGGCTGGGAACAAAAAACAGGAATTTGCGCAGTAAGGAAATGACCGCTTGTGGAGCAAAGGAAGCCACTATTAAGATAGTAAGAGCGATAATAACCAACACGATAAGCACAATGATAAGATTAAGCAAAAGAGGAGACATGCGAAAGCCGGCGAAAGGAAGTAACAGCAACACAATGAAGATAGCTATCATATCAAACATTTTATCAATGAAGACAGAGGGCAGACTATTCGATA
>JAIOTM010000058.1 GCA_021106755.1 Candidatus Cloacimonadota bacterium
CGTAAAGCGGTCCTGTTAAAACAGAGTTAGAAAGCACACGAACCCCTTCGTCTAGTACTATTGGTCCTTCTGAATCATCAATTACAACCCCCGGTTTAAGTTTGACCCCTTCCCCTAACCATACGTTGTAGGGGTCGAGAATAGTTACCCCCGGCTCTGTCTCAAAGTGGTTGTCCTTTTCGTAGAAGAAGTCCTTGAAATCCTGCTTAATCATCGTGCCATTCTGGTCAATCAGTTCCCAAATGTAGCACCATAAATCACAGTCGCATTCAGTTACCGTACAGTCAGCAATGGCTTCGATAACTTTTTTGTATCCAGTAATAGCTTGCTCTGTCGAAAGCTTCGCGGCTATAATTGTATATCCATTCGCGAGACTATTACCTGGTTTCAGACTTCGAATTTTTTTCACTAGTTTGTCGTTTATTTTTACGCGACTGTTAACTAACAGAGCTTCGCCACTTTCAATCCTGTTAATTTGCCAGTCCGGGTGTCTTTCGCGATAGATACCCTCAATAACCGGATTAATGCAAACAGCGTTTTCTTTGTGCTCAAAATAAGCCTGAATTCGTTGTCTCAGCTTCAGTATTCCGGTTCGAAGGTCTCCAGTAGAGCGGGTCATAGTAATCGGGAAAAAGTTATAGTAAGTGCACTCATCGAATATTATCAATTGCATTGAAACTCCTTATTGTCGCCTTAATGTCGTCCGCGCCAGCGAAATAGGTTAAATAAACCAGCTGGACCAACTATCAAAGTATAAATATTCTGCAGTAACAACCAGGGAATGAAATATCTGAACCGCTTTTTATCCACAAGAAATATTTCCGTAGCATAACCTAAAATTCTGTAATCCATGAAACCTTTGAACACAAGAACTGCGAGAGCAATCGACCAATAGCGGAAAAACAACAGAATAATTCCAATATTATAACCGAAAATCGTAAAGAAATAAAGAAACAACTCAGGATTGAGTTGCAACTGATACTTTATGTTGGATGACCACCGGATTCGCTGATTGATAAGTTGCCACCAGCCGGTGATAGGCTTTGTGCTGACAGATGTATGTCGCGAAAATGAATAATCGATTTTCAGTTTAGCCTGACGAAATAATTGTAGCATGTTAATATCATCGCCAGATATAATATGAGCTATTCTGGAAAACCCTCCAACGTGGTCGTAAGCGGAGCGTCGGTATGAGAAGTTCTGACCGCAACACGCGAAATACTTACCTCCGCAAATAGCACCCGCGTTAGCCGCTACGAGTGAGTAGAAGTCCAGAAACTCGAACTTATGTACAAGTTTCGCCTTACTCCAATCCTGTAAGTGAATAGAAGAATATCCTGCCAGCACGGCAGTATCGTCTTCATACTGGGCAATCATTGCTTTAATCCAGTGTTGTCCCACAACGCAATCCGCATCTGTAAACATGAGAATCTCGCCCTTGCTTACAGCAATCGCCTGAGAAAGTGCGTTTTTCTTGGGTGATTTTGCTTTGTCTCTGTCTTTAACAGCCATTCGTTGTAGATTATGGAATTTTTCTGTGAAAGTATCAATTATTGTGGCTGTTGAATCTGTTGAAGAATCCTCCGCGACAATAACTTCAAATAATTCCGTGGGATAAGACTGGTTCAGCACAGATGTTAAGCAACGGGCAATATTCATCTCTTCGTTTCTCGCGGCAATAATCACCGAAACAAAGGGTTTATGCGGATTAAATTTCTGTTTATGTGTCTTGAGTCCACGCAGAAATATACTGCAATAGAAGTGGTAAAGTATCCCGGAAATCGCGCTTATCGCGAGTATTGTCCAATACATTACAATTTAATTATGTCCGCGCCGCGAAGATCAAGTTTTAACGAATCCTCATCTTTTCCACCCAAGTCAAATACCAATGAGTCCTTAGACGTATTACGGTATATGGTAGGATAAAAATTATAGCTCAGACTATCGGAGAGCGGAGTTGGTTCTGTACCTTCTACAAAGTACTCCACCATCACACTTTCAAGACTGTTCTTAGGCAAAAGTCCTGTACGTTTGGAAATCTTTACAGATACGATGCCATCGGGTTTGTTAAACTGAAGGATGGAGCCATCAATAACAGGTTTGCCTTTGCGATTTTTTGGCGCGTCTTTCTCTAAAGCGTGCCGCATAATACAAGGCCAGGGGGGCAATGCTGCTGTAGCTCCGGAGACCTTCGTTTTAAGTGTTGAGTTATCATCGAAACCGACCCATATACCACATAGCAGTTGCTTATTATAACCGATAAACCAGGCATCCCTGTAATCATCGGTAGTTCCTGTTTTACCAGCAGCAGGCCAGGGGTAGCCCATCCAGCGCATCCCGGCGGCAGTTCCTTCTTCTACAACCGACTGCATCATAGAGACCATCAGATAAGCAATTTTTTCATCAATAACCCGGATTTGCTCAATCTGTGCCTGCTCCAGAATATCGCCATCCTGATCTAAAACTCGCTGAATAAACAAAGGTGTAGTCCGCTTCCCACTGTTGGGAAACGCGGTATATGCAGACATAATTTGAATAGGTTTAACTACTTCCGTACCAACTGCCAGAGAATAAACCGGCATCATAGATGTAGTTATCCCAAATCGTCTGGCTGTTTTAACAACTTCCTTTGCTCCTATATCCGTAATAACTTTAACAGCTACAACATTTCGGGATTTAAATAAACCTTCCCTGATGCGAGTGTAACCAAAATGCCGACGACTATAGTTATGAGGTTTCCAGAAAACCGTGTCGCTCTCGACAAAAAAAGTTGGTATATCCCGGATTATAGTTGCCGGGGTGTAGCCTTTTTCCAGAGCAGTCGTATAAACAATCGGCTTAAAAGCGGAACCGGGTTGACGCCTTGCCTGCGTAATTCGATTGAATTTACTATGCCGGAAATTCCTGCCACCAATCATTACCCGGACATAACCGGTATGTGGGTCCATAACAAGCACACTGCCCTGAACATACGAAGTAACAATATCGGTAGCCTCTGGCAGAACATCCGCGTATTTGCTTTGATAGTTCTTCTTTTTTTCCAAGTCGGTTAGGTGAGCGTTAAGAACTGAATCCGCGAATTGCTGTAATTCCCAATCAAGAGTGGTTTCAATCCTCAGTCCCCCCGCGAAGAGGCGTTGAGTGCCATATTTTTTTTCTAAATAGAGGCGGATATGTTCGAGGAAATAATCTTTCGCGTTTCTATCGCGAGAAGTTGTTATCAGGTTGAGCGGCTCCTGAATTGTTTCTTCATAAGTTTCACGGGAGATACATTTCACAGTCAGCATTCGATTAAGAACCTGATTACGTCTCCAGAGTGCTCTTTCGGGATGCCGGAGAGGATAATAGGCACTTGGATATTGAGTAATTCCTACAATCAGCGCGCCTTCAGTGATAGTAAGTTCTTTCGCCTCTTTGCCGTAATAAATCTGCGAAGCTGATTCAATTCCATAAATACCTGGTCCAAAGGAAACTTTGTTGAAATACATCTCAAGTATCTCATCTTTGGAGTACATGCGCTCAATCTGAACAGCGAGCAGAATTTCTTTCAGCTTACGTGATAAATGTTTGTCTAAAGTAAGAAACATATTTCGAGCTAACTGCTGAGTAATAGTACTGAAACCCTGTGCGTATGAAAGTTTGCGTAAATTAATCAATACGGCACGGAAAACCGCTCGCTGGTCGATTCCCCAGTGCGAATAAAATTTGCTGTCTTCTGTAGCTACAAGCGCGTCTAATACGTGCTGTGGTAACTGCGTAACATCAGTCAATTGTCGGTATTCAGACGCGAAAACGTGAATCAGCTTACCATTACAGTCATATACTTCAGAGCCGATTTTCATATCGTAATGAGTCAGTTCGCTCAACGGAGGGAGTTCTGAATTATAGTAATTGAGTACGCCAAAGATGATTCCGAAAAAGAGCGCGCCAACGCCTAAGAGAATAAGCAACCATCTTATAGTAACAGACCAGAATAGCGAGCCGGAACGGCTATCTGTTGGATAATCTGTTATAATTTCTTCATCCACAATCTTTCCTTCGCGGATAACCATTATTTTCTGCTTTTTATTTTCTTCCATTGTCTGCCTTTAGTAATAGAACACGGGATATTCGCTCATAGAAAATACCAGCGATAACCCCCGTAACTATTCCTGTGGCTATTCCGACAATTATCAGCACAGGCGTCAAACAAAATATGCTGTTATATGGAACAATAATTAGTCGAACCACTGCTAACTGCGTAAGATTATGAAACAACGCCCCAATAATACTCACTCCGCGCAGACTGAACGGAATCCGCGAAACAATTACAAGTCGCATAATAAGAATAGAAACAATCGTACCACTTAAAGACATAAGTGTTCCGGGACTAAGTAAGGTTCCGAGAAAAAGTCCGCCAAGTATGGTTTTGGCTACACCAACTCCCAGAGCTTCCCAATTGGCACCATCCCATAACAATACAAGGATAATAATATTTGCCAACCCTAATCGGAAAAACGGCAATGGTTTGGGTATCATTGCTTCCAGGATGTACACACTTAATGAAAAAGCGGTACACAGGGAGAGAAAAGCAATTCTTCCGCCTGGCTGTAAATTACTGAAAATTCCTAATCGTTTCATAATAAAAAACCGTCACTGATAACAGCAACGGTCCTCCTGATATTATCAATGCAGAAGGGGGGACTCGAACCCCCACAAGCGTATTGCTCACTAGACCCTGAACCTAGCGTGTCTACCAATTCCACCACTTCTGCTTTGTAACTTCGCTATAAAAAAATTGCCCTTACCTCAGTCAAGCAAAAACTCTGTTTTCTTGTTGCAGACATAACTTCAGTATTGTCTTTTGGATTCGGCACATTTAATTGAGACACAGTAGGATAAAGACTGTTTGAGCATGAAATACCGGATTCCGTGATTTGTTTCGGGAGTTGCTCATCCGAATTGTTCTTCGATAAAGGCAGATCCACAGGTTCGTTTCTATCAAACACCAGAATAGATTGAGGGACATAACAGCGAAACACTAATGATTCTGAAATTTTTTCACGCATACTCCCACAATGGATATGTTTGTCTTACTTAATTGACAGCAAAAGCGGTAGTTATAGCAGATAGCAGTGAATAATTGGATTTCTTACTCAGATTGTTTCGTGACTTTATCTGCTAATCCCAAAGTTTTTTTGTAGGTGAATCTTTTACACAGTAAAAGTTTACTCTTATAAAGTGACACTCGTTTTTGCCATTTTATGACGACTGTTCTGCCATTCAATATCGGTCGAACGGTCGAAAATCTATTTATCTATCTAAATGTTCAACACTTACAAGCCATAAAGCACAAAACTTCCAATGACGGCAATGCTGCCATTTTTTAAATATGCCCATCACGATAATTTTCAAATGGCAACTCCTGCGTCACTTTTTTTTGGCGGGACTCAAAAAGTTATATATCGATTATATGAGTTCCCTCTAAAAACTCAATTTAAGTTTTTTTGATAATATCCCGTTCTCCGCAATAAACCATAGAA
>JAIOTM010000091.1 GCA_021106755.1 Candidatus Cloacimonadota bacterium
CGCATTATTCATGTAGAATATATGTCTGTCTGGCAGTGACATTGAGACCATATCAGTAGTTTGTTCAAGGATAATATTCAGACGTTCTCTTTCTGCCTCATTTCTCTTTTTTTCCGTAACATCCCGAAATACCAGCACAACACCGTTAATCTTTCCGTCTGCTCCTTTTATTGGTGCTGCGGAATCAGCGATATGATATTCCGTACCATTTGTGGAAATAAGCACTGTATGGTTAGCAAGGTCAATAATCTCGCCTGAATGAATAACTTTTTCTACAGGATTTTCACAAGTGGCACGAGTTTTAACATTAATTATATTGAAAACCTTTAGTAACGTTTTCCCGACAGCCATTTTCTGGTTCCATCCGGTAAGCTTCTCAGCAACCGGATTAATTCTGGTAATATTTCCTTTGATGTCAGTAACAATCACAGCATCACCAATGGAATTAAGAGTAATACGAAGGTCTTCCTCGCGGCGGCGCAGATTGTTTTCTACTTTCCGGGTTCGAACAAGCCAGTATGTTACACTAAACAAAGCGATGAGTAGCAGGCAGAAAATTACAATTGTATTCCAGATAAGTGTCTTGTTCTGATAATAAAGAGAGATAGGTTGATTAATTATCTCACTTCCTTCGGGAAGTATCTGGGCTGGAATGTGATAACGCTTTAGTTGCTCAAAGTCGAAACGCAATTTGGTAGGCGTTTCGAAGCGTACTGGAATTTCATCAGCTTTCTTGCCCGAAAGAATCTCTAAGGCTTTTTCTGCTGCTGTTGCCCCCTGGTCATAACCGCTGACCAGAATCCCGCCAACAATACCGAGTCCGAGATTAAAGTCCCAGGTACTATAAACAGGTACAGAAGAATTATCGCAAACCATTCTGGTTCCCTGATCATATTCGAAAAAGGTTCCTCTGTTATCGCGAAAGAAAGAGTTGATAAGCACTATTGTTTCTGAGTCGAGATTCCGAACGTAGTTAATCAATTCCGGGGCACTTATGTCGTAGAGTAATTCCAGTTTCGGGTCAGAAGTATCGCAGTAAGGGATTAGCTTCATCACCTCTTCCTGAATCCGCTTACCTGAAGTAGTGTTGTCTGTGATAATGACAATTCTGCGGCAATTGGGATGAATCCGCTTTATCAAGGTCAGATTGCCTTTGATGTCACCTTGCTCGTTCACACCAGTTGCGTTGCTGATTCCTTCCAAATCTTGTTCCTGAAGATAGTTTATTCCACAAAAAACAAGAGGCGTATTCCCATAAATTTCTCTTCCATGCTCACAAAAGTAGTTGAACGCGTTGTTATCTGAGACAATAATAACATCGTGACTATCTTTACGATATTTCAGACTCAGCAGTTTGGTCAGATGCTCCAGATATACTGGATTGAATTGCCGTTTAGTATCCATATACTCTATGTATAGATCGACACCGCTCTCGGATAGAGTCTCCTCTACTCCCCGTGTAATCTCATCCGACCATAATAGTCCTTTGTGATAAGAATTCAGCATCAATATTCGTTTTGGTTCATTTTCAGAACTTATTTCCGCTGAAAGGATATTTCCGGTAAACATCATCAAAAGTAAACAGCATATAAGTAAGGCTTTAGTTGGAAAACTGAAAAAAGACCTACAGGTGTTTCCCTTCTTCATAATGTTCCATAACGCAATTCTGTAATGGGCTTGAATCAAGACACTCATTGATAGTGCTTTCAAATTCAACTCCTTTTATATCGTAATTGAAAGAGAGGTGGGACGATTTTGGGTTGCCGATAAAAGACATTCTCACCTTTGCTTTGATTGTATTCAGGTGAAAAGCTGTCTTCTCTTCCGAGCATCTCAATACCTATAGGGGTGCAACATTGGGAGTTCCAAGCAATCTTAATCCTATGAAAACTTATTTTTTGATTTCCAGAATAATACAAGGGACAAATTTATAGAAAGCTCTATGAGCTTGTCAAATTTTTTTACACTATAAGGAGATACATTGTGATTTCTATTGTCTCATTCATTTACAACATAAATTTCTTCGAGATGCATTTGTTTACTCTTCAATTGATTTGAACCCACATTCTACAGCAGGGCAAGCACTTAATTTGCAACAGTATGGAAGCTCCCTGAGCAATCTATTTCAGAAGAGTACCGCCATCAATAACGATATCTGTCCCGGTAATGAATCTAGCCTGATCAGAGAGAAGAAAAATTGCCATTCTGGAAACGTCTATAGGCTCACCGAGACCTAATAATGATCCTGCAAGCACTCGTTGCTTCTCTTCTTCATCAATTTGCCCCAGGTATTCATCAAGGATATCGGTACGTATAAATCCCGGTGAAATACAATTGCATCGTACTTTTTTCTTTGCTAACTCCAGAGCAATCACTTTCATACCACTAACTAAGGCACTTTTTGAAGCCGCGTAGGCAATTGTGCCAGGTTCAGGATGAATTGCCCTGATTGAAGAAATAAAGATAAAGCTTGCTCCGGTAGGGCTTAAACATCCTGGCTTTGATATTTGTCGGGCAATTTCAAACGCGGATATCGTGTTGACTTTGTGAAGAACAAGCATATCTTCCGGTGAAACAGCCTGAAAAGGCATTGTGTCAGCGGCACCTGCACTGTGGATGAAACCATGTACATGCCCAACCTTTTTAACGATGTCTTTTATCGCGACATTAATGTCTTCGCAATTACTAAGGTCATAAGGAAATACGAGATGATTGCCGTCTTCAAGCATCGAACGGGTTTCTAATAGCTTATCAACTGAACGGGCAATTAATACAACGCAAGCTCCCGCCTTACTGCAATCAATAGCACATTGTCTTCCTATACCGGCAGAAGCACCCGTGATAATAATCGTTTTTTGCTCCAATGAGTTAGATAATTGCTTGCTTAATGGTAGATTCATTCAATTAACCCTTTTTTGTTACGTAGGTTATAAATCAGACCTAGCTTGTGACAAATGCTATTGAACTTTCTTGAAAAGGTCAGCGACAGTATTCATTGAGTCGAAATCTTTTCGAGGTACTGTGATTTTATAGGATTTCTTGAAAAAAGCGAGTAGCGCAAGAACAGAGAGTGAGTCCCATTCCGGTAAATCACGGAATTTGGTGCTATCCTTCAGCATTGATGCTTCAACAGATAGTACATCCGCGAGTTGTTCGATAAATTTTTCCATGTTAATTTCCTTTTTATGTTTTTATTAAAATTCGAGTATGGCGGCACCCCAGGAGTATCCAACTCCGAATCCTACAATAAGTATTGTGCTTCCCTTATAAGCTGGTCACGCTCAATCATATTAGCAAGAACGATTGGAATTGTGGATGATACTGTGTTGCCATACATCTCCATATCATTTATAAATTTATCCTGAGGTATTTCTATAAGGCTACATAGCGTATCTAAAATAAATTTGTTGGCTTGATGAAAAACGAAGTAATCTATATCGTCAATAGTCATCTCAGCTTTAGATAAAACTTCTGAAACCAGTTCTGGAACCACATCCATTGTAAAATTTAATATCTCAGGACCATCCATGTATAACTGTCTTACATCTCCAGTAGCTTTTTCTCCGCCATTTGCCCAGTCACGAAAAGCCCCCGCCGGGTTGATAAGATTCTGGTAACCGCCACCATCTGTTCCAAGTACAAAAGCGCGCATGGATTCTCGCTCCGAAGTACTTATAAGCGTAGCTGTAGCCCCATCTCCAAAGATGGTTCTGTTACTCTTGTCACTCGGACTAAGGTGTTTTGAATAAGTCTCTGATGTTACAAGAAGCACTTTTTCTGACACTCCTGAAGAGATGAAACCTTTAGCGATAGCCAAGCCATATACATAGCCAGAACAACCAAGATTGATATCGAACGCACCACAATGTGTTGGCAATCCTAACTTATCCTGTAAGATACATGCCCCGGAGGGAAGATAATACTCAGGGCTTTGAGTGCATAGTATAAACATATCAATAGTTGATTTGTCAATTTGTGCCAGCAATTTTTCCGCAACTTCAAAAGCCATATCAAGAGCCGTTTCATCTGCTCCGGCAATGTGTCGTTGCCGGATTCCAAGTTTCTGAAATACCTTTGAGGAGATGTATTCAGGAAAGAGAGCCTCTATCTCTTCATTGTCTAATACTGTTGCAGGAAGGTAATATGTGATTTTCTGTATTTCGCTTCCCATTGTTACTCCTTCAATTAGCATATCTTTTCAATTGAATTCAGAAGTAATACATGTCAAGTAAAAAGCACGGAAGTCTTGGAGAGTAAAGCCGATTGTTCAACCCATTAAGTGCTGGTTCACATCTTTCATTTTATTCACTCTTATCCTTATATGGTAAAAAGATTGAGGTACTCAGCAGTAGTTTGTTATAGAGAGCGAATTGAGTGACTCAGGATAGGTCAGTTTTCTGACCGTTTACATAGTTTTCTGTTTTTTTTATTACGCCTGTTTCGTTATAGGTAATAACTTCCCCATTCAGAAGTCCATTCTTATAATTTTCCACCAGCTTTGGCTTCCCGTTTTCGTAGTACCAGCGAGTTGTCCCTTCTTGTTTACCGTTAATATAGCACGCTTCTGAGGCTACTTGTCCAGATTCATAAAACCAGCGGGTTATGCCATCTTCTAAATTGTTTTTGTAGTGGACTTCCTGCCAGATTTTGCTGCTTCGGTAGTATGAGCAGAATAGTCCGTTTCTAATATCATCCTTGAAGTTCAATTCGGCTTCAAGGACTCCTGTATTGTAGTACCATCGGCATGTACCATTTCGCTTATCGCCAATCAACTGCTCTTCTGAGCGGATGATTCCATTATCATAATATGTTTTCCTTAAACTAACTTCACTCATACACACTCCTGCTGGCTAAAACTCAATTCCCTTTCGGGCATTTAAGCCACTATGGTAATAGTGCTTTACCTCTTTCATCTCTGTCACCAGATCAGCACCATTGATAACCTCTTCTTCCGCGTATCTTCCGGTCATAATCAGTTCGCAGTTTTTCGCGGCTTTCATAAGTTGCAATTGTTTATCCAACGAAAGCAAATTCCAGGCAACAGCCACGTTTATTTCATCTACCACAACTAAGTTATAATCACCGCTCTGCACTACTTCCATAGCCTTTTTCCATCCTGCTTCAGCTTCAATAATATCAATTTCTGAAGGTGAGTTCGGGTCGATTAATTCGGGAGTACCAAACTGAAATACATCAATGTCAGGCAGTTTGGACAGTTCCATAATTTCGCCGTACTCATACTTCTTCATAAACTGAACTAAGCAAACTTTCCAGCTACGTCCAAGCGCGCGAAGTATTAAACCAAGTGCTGCCGTAGTCTTCCCTTTTCCATTGCCAGTATATATTTGAATCATTCCCTTATCCTGCATAGTTAGAAATAAGATACAGCTTCAGCCCTGTATGTCAAAAAAAATTGAGTGAGATTTGAGAATTATCGAATTTGTAAAAAAGAGTGGACTCAAGCATGGAATTGACATTTTTACGGAATTTATAAAATTTAGTAGCTTTTCCCTTTTTTCTATGGATGAAACAAAGCACTGTTCGGTGATATATCAGTAAAAGAAAAAAAACTTGCTATGCAACCAGCTCCGCGTAATCTGTCGATAAGACTGAAATAATAGGGGGAAATGTGAGTACTACTTACACGCGTTTGTCTATCATCATCTTATTTGTCCTGCTCAGTCAGGCGATAATGGCAATACCTGTATCGCAGGAGCAAGCACGAGATATAGCAAATCAATTTATTCTGGAAGGAAGCCGAAGTGAAGCTGTTGCTTCAACAATTGACTTACAGGGAATATACATGTTCAATCTTGAAGCATGTGGATTTATCGCTGTCAGCGGTGATGACCAACTGCCACCAATACTATCGTATTCGTATCGAAACATGTTGATTCAGGAAGCTGATGAGTACAACCCATTCGTTGAAATTATGCGGGAAGATATAAGGCGACGGCTTGAGTATTACAACGAGAATCCTTCCGCGGCAGTCGCCAATCAGGAGTTATGGCAAAGTGGCGGGTTATCACGCGATCCTGAAGCGACCCGTGATCAATGGCCTGTGGCTGGTTCCACACCAACCGATGGATGGGTGGAAACTACCTGGCACCAGACTGGGATTTATAACGATTATTGTCCTTTGGACTACACTGGTGCCCGCTCTGTTGTGGGTTGTGTTGCTACAGCAATGTCGATGATTATGGATTATTTCGGTTATATCGGTAACGTTTCTTTTGTTGATACCGATGATTACACCTACGGCACTATTTATATAGATGATGGCGCGGAGACAAATGATTTTCCCACTTTCCCGGAGCTGAACGTTTTGTTAGACGAAGTAAAGCTGGCGTATGCTATGGACACACCTCTGACCAATTCCAACAAAGCGGCGTTGTGCTTTGCTGGGGGAATTTCGGTCGAAATGATGTACAGTTCTCAGGGATCCGGGGCATATACATCTGATGTCGCGAGCGCGTTTGTTAACAGATTCCATTACAACAACGCTCACCACTACGACGGTAATGTGCCTTATTTCTACAATATGCTCCAGCAAAATTTAATGAATGCCCAACCAACAGAATTATCAATTCTCCGGTCAGACTACACTGGCGGACACGCGATTATCTGCGATGGTTATAACACTAACGATTAATACCATCTGAACTATGGCTGGGGAACATCCAACAGCACATGCTGGTATTCTCTTCCTCAGGGGATGCCTTCGGGTTACTCCATCGTTACCGGGGTTATAATGGATATTGAACCGGGAGCTATTGTTGTGCCTATTACGGGGAATGTTTACGCGGCAATTGATGTAACTGGGGCACAGGTAGTACTGGAAAACGATGATGAATATTTCTCGCTGGAGATTCAGGATTCAAGTGGTAATTTTGATATGGGTTTTGTCTTTAGTGGTGTTTACCAGGCAACAGCTTGGTTAGACAGCCGGATATTTTATCAGAGCAAAGTAGTAACTGTCTCTCCCG
>JAIOTM010000104.1 GCA_021106755.1 Candidatus Cloacimonadota bacterium
TGTTGATAACCCAGATTGAAACAGAAGTAAGATTCTCAGTGCAATTAGAATACATGGATGTTCTTATGACTCAACTGGCGGCGGAAACAGCCAAAGAGTTGAAGGGGTTATTCTGTGAATTGGTCTCCAGCAAACAGAAAAAGTACTATCTCGGTGATGCGGTATTAAAAGAATATCTTCAGACAAAAACGGAATATGAAGCAATTGTTCAGAATTATCTCGCCCTGCAAAATGAATTCGAGCAAAAACTGACAGCGTTCGCGGATAGATTCAATCTTGAAAATGAGCAGATTATTCTCGAAAACCCGGAAGTGATTCACAATCTGCCAGATTTTTTAGTTCTGTGGGCTGCCGCTGGTAAGGACAGGTCAAAAGTAAAAAACTACAAAGTGAAGTTAGACGAAGACCTGAACCGCGTTAAACTTGATTTAGCCGGAGAATTCAGTCTAACCGGCAGAGCAAGATACACTTTCTTCAAGGATTACGATAGCTCCGAAAGAGGTGCGCTCTACGGTTCACTTACCCTTTCTATGCCCCTCTCCTATTTCTGGCTGAAGAAACACTCCACCCAAAGGCGTAGTATATTGATTCGTCAGGCAGAAACAGATACGCTTGATATTATTCATAAAGACAGAGAAAAATTCATCAAATTGTATAATCGGTGTGTTACTAAGGAACGTAGAGCAAACGCGTTGCGACAGGAGATTCCACTTAAAAAAGCACTTTATCAAGTAGAAGTCGCGACAATCAAGAATGCTCTGGAAGGATTCAGCACTGTTCCGTCTGATTCTCTGTTCGCCAAAGCTAAATATCTGCAAAGCATGATGAAGCTGAAAAACGCCCTGTATGAACAGGAATACGCGATTGCCGAATTAGCGAAAGAGTTCGCGATTCCAATTAATATGTTTCCGGCTGTTTCAATAGACGCTATGATTGAACCAGAACGAAGAAAGGGGATGTGGGTCTGGCAGGCTGGTGATATTATTCATAGTAACACGGCATCGCGCAACTTGTTACAGTTCTGCAAAGACAGAAGTATTACAGAAATTTATCTCTCCTTCAGCGAAAGTATGATTCGCCGCGCCATCGCGGATAAAAATATCAAGGGGCTGATTCGCTCGTTGCACGAACGCAATGTAAAGGTGGAAGCTGTTATCTCGGAAACATCCTGGATACTGCCCAATCGGCGGAGCAGGCTTCTCAGTCTGATAGACGAACTGCTTGAATATCAACGAAAGGTGACAGATAATGCTCACTTAGACGGTATTCACCTTGATCTTGAACCACACGCGTTATCTCAGTGGGAAAAGGACAAAGATGTCTATTTGGCTCATCTGCGTGATACCCTCGCCGAGGTTTACGCGAAAACAGAAGGTTTGTTAAAACTCACTGCTGATATTCCCATATTCTTTGATCAGGTTTCTATGGAGCTACTTACGGAGATTATCAATAACGCTGACGCGTTTGTGGTGATGGCGTATTCAAAGAAACCGCTGAAGACAAAATTGGAAGAAGTATATAACGAATTGCATTTGACCACGGAAGCAGGCAAAGAGATTTCAATTGGTTTCCGTGCTTCAAATTTCAAGAATCTGGACGAACTTAACGATTCTATTCAGATGTTAGATAACAAATTTTCGGTGTTCCAGTCGTACAGAGGTACTGCTATTCACGATTACAGAGACTACAACAAATTGAGGCATCATGAGACTACACAAAAGCGGATCAACGAGTAAGACCAACTACGTTTCCCGGATTTACACCAGGAAAAAGCTATCTTGGGGAAAGATAATCTATTTCGCTGTATTGCTTACGATTATCTTTTACTTCGGATACTGGCTCTTCAACCGTACCTTCTATATTAAAGGTTCTGGGATTTACACGTCCCGCGATACTGAAATCGGCTCGGTTGAGCCTTGCCGGATTAAAGAAGTCAAGGTGAAGGTGAACCAGTTTGTCGAGCAGGGGGACACCCTTGCTTTGCTGGAGGAATTTAATATCTGTTGCGATATCCTTCGCATCGATAAGAAACCTGTAGTAGTAGAAAAAGTAGTAACCGATCCAAATGTGCAGAAGCGGATTGACCTGCAAAATAAGCTCCAACTGTTGAAACTGGAGCGGGAAAACCAGCAACGCCTTCTCTTCGAAATAGATATTGAGTACTCAAAGGCTAAACGCTTATTCCGTGAAGGTGCGATTACTATCTCGGTATTGCAGGAACTGGAAAACAGAAAAAGCAAGACAGAATTCAAGCTACGTACTGCTCAAACAGACTACGAATTTACCTATCGGAAGCTACAATCGCTGAGAAGAATCAAAACGAAGGTGGTTGCCACGCCGGAATTAGCTGAATATACAGACACACCATGCACGCCGGAGAATCCCTGTGGAGATTTTATTCTGAGACGAGAACTGATAGCTCCGCATCCTGGAGTGGTTACAAAAATCCTGAAAGAAGATTATGAAGTGGTTCCCCGCACAGAAACCATCATGAATCTCAACTATCACTGTCAGCATTTCATCGAAACATACTTCGATACTAAATACGAGGAGTACATTATTCCAGGTCGCAGAGTCCGAATTCTGCACAACTCAGGCGAACGGTACGAAGGGGTAATCCGAAAAGTCCATGCGATTACGCATCCGCTATCAGTTGAGTATCGTAAACAATACGGAAGGCGTAAGACTTATCTGAGAACTGAGATTTTCATCATTCCCAAAACAAAAATTCTACCCGAGCATTTTGCTTCTGTTGCCGAAGCAATGAGTGTTTCACCTCAGGATTTATGGGACGATCTGGTAACAGCCCATTATATCAGCAGAGATGGACAAATCTCAGCTTCTTATGTATATCAGGAAGACAAGAGTTTGTTCCTGATGAATTCCCGAAGCCGACATTTTGCTGAGGAAACCGCTCGCTATCTGCAACTATCGCAGGCTAACAATCGGCTGGTGTTCCCAAATCGACTTGAGCCACTTGTTACACGAAACACAACTACAGCCAAGTCCGTCTGGAAGGCAGTTATGCTTGCCGGATATATCAGCCCGGATGGTCGCGAGACAGTACTCTTTGATTTCGAGAAGGATGAAGAACTCCAGTACCTTGATGCTCCGTTCTCCAGCTACAACAAGGAGATTCTCGCTGTTCTCTGTAATATAAATCACGAATTCAGATACCGGATACTTGGTAAGCGTTGCTTAGTATATCTAACCAAAAAGCTCTCTCCGCAAGAAGATAAGTACGGAAACCGCTTAGAAATTTCTCCCGCTTATGTCGAAGAAATCCAGAAGAAGCATCAGGAGAGCCTCCAAAATGGCACTTTCCCAGATGCCGGAAAGAGCGACAGAAAGAAGAAAATCAAGCAACGTGAATCAAAGCCCGAAAAAGTTGACAGTAAAGACAAGAAACCTCTCAGACGAGGAGACGCTGTTAAAGAGGATACATCTAAGGTTGTACCCGATAAACAGGAGAAGAAGCCACTCAAGAGGGTAGAGAAAAAAGAAGTTTCAAAAGACGAGAAATCCGTCAAAGCTCCAGAGTCAAAACAGATAAATAAGCCAAAACCTCTGGTAAAAGACAGGGAGTTGTCGAAACGGGAAGTGAAGGGAATCTATCAGGATGCTCTCGAACTCTACTATCTCAGAAAATACGACGACGCGGCTATAAAATTTGGGGATTATATACGGCAACCCAACGCGCCATCAGCTACAAACGCCACTTATTTCCTCGGAGAGTGCTACTATAACATGGAAAACCATGATGACGCTATAAAGCAGTTCAAGAAAGTAATTCGCATCAATAAAAGCAAAGTAGCGGAGTCATATATCATGCTGGGAAACGTTTTTATCCAGAAAAATCAAAAGGAAGATGCAATCGCGTATTGGAAGGAATTAGTACGACAATTTCCAAACGATCCATACGCCGACATAGCCAACCGAAAAATCAAGAAGTACTCAAAATAAACATTGCTTGACCAATAATAGATGACCGTTATTGTTCTTCAAAAACGGACAGGTGCCTATGGTGAAGTATAAGATTTTAATTGTCGATGATGATCATACCATTCTCGAACTTGTTCAAAAAGCTCTTGATAACGAAAATTATCAACTTGCTCTTGCCGATAACGGCAATCAGGCAATGGAACTTTTCCATAAGTTCAAGCCGGATTTAC
>JAIOTM010000161.1 GCA_021106755.1 Candidatus Cloacimonadota bacterium
CCTTCGTACCAACGAATAAAGATATTGTTGTTTATCTATAATAAAGGCAACCACCCAACTATTGAAGATATCTACAGCACATTGCATCCCGAAATCCCTACTTTGTCTAAAACCACCGTTTACAATACAGTGCGTGTATTCATGGATGCCGGGATTATCAAATCGCTTCAGGGATCCTGCGGAGAAATTCGCTATGACAACACTGCTGTCCCCCATGCTCACTTAATATGCAAGCGATGCGGAAAGATATATGATTTGAAAAAGCATTTTGAGTCGTTCCGCGAAACGAAAATCGAAGGACATCTCGTACTGGAACAAAACATCTGCCTATGCGGGGTATGCAAGAGTTGCCTTGAGAAGGGAAAAGATGCCGGAACTTCCTGAAGTCGAAACGATTGTGCGGGGATTGCGAAATACAGTCTTGTATAAGGAGATTACCAGAATAGTCTCTTTGCGTGACAACACAATCCATAATCATCTTGGAAATGAAGTAGAGCATTATGGAAAAAATGTCTGTACATGTAGCGAACCGATAACAAAAATTAAACAAGCGAGTCGATCAACCTGGTTTTGCCCTGTGTGTCAGAATATATCGACAAAGAAGGAGATGAACAATGAAGCCAGTTGAGATGAAGGATGGAGTCTGGTGGGTAGGTGGAATTGACTGGGACTTGAGAAATTTTCACGGATACCTTACCCAGCGGGGTACAACCTACAACTCGTTTTTGATTATGGATGAGAAGATTGTTCTGATTGATAACGTTAAACACTACTTGTTTGAAGAAATGATAGAACGTATCAGCCATATTATTAATCCCGCAAAAATTGATTATATTGTCCAGAATCACGTAGAGATGGACCATTCCGGTTCGCTACCTGAGATGAAAAAAATAGTGCCCAATGCTACGATTATTACCTCACCAAAAGGGGCGGAGGGGTTAGAAAAACACTATCACAGTGACTGGGATTACAAAGTTGTAAAATCCGGCGATACTTTGAACATTGGTACACGTAATCTGGCGTTCCTGCTAACTCCAATGGTGCATTGGCCCGACAACATGGTAACATATTGCCCGGATGAGAAAATCCTTTTTTCCAACGATGCTTTCGGACAGCACATCGCCTCATCAGAGCGGTTTGATGATGAATATCCCTTCAACCTGATTATGGAAGAGGCACGGAAATATTATGCTAATATTGTTCTACCCTACGCCGGACCAGTTAACAAAGCCCTGACCGCGGCGGCTGAACTGGATATAGAAATGATTGCTCCGAGTCATGGAATTCTCTGGCGGAAACATATTCCCGAATTAATGGCTAAGTATCACAAATGGGCGGCAAATATAGCTGAGGAAAAAGCTATTATCATCTACGATACAATGTGGAAATCCACTGAGAAGATGGCTTATGCTATCAAAAGCGGCTTTGATGAAAAAGGAATTCCTGTGAAAATGTGCAATTTGCAGGCTAATCATATTTCGGACATAATGACAGATTTGATAGACACTAAATACATCTGTATCGGCTCTTCTACCCTTAACAACAACATTCTGCCAACAGTCGCGGCGTTTCTTACCTATATGATGGGATTGGCTCCCAAAGGACGTATCGGCATGGCATTCGGCTCGTATGGATGGGGAGGACAAAGTGTTGGACAGATAGAAGTTGCTCTTACAAATTGCGGATTCGACCTTATGAAACAGCATCGCCTGCAATATGTTCCAACTAAAGAGCAATTACAGCACATCACTCAATCTGTAATAGAAGAATTGAATAATCAGGAGGAGAAATGATCTCTGAAAAGCTACAAGATGCCATAAACGAACAAATCAACAAAGAACTTTACTCGGAATACCTATACCTCTCTATGGCGGCGTATTGCGATTCTATGAATCTACCCGGATTCGCTAACTTTTTCAAGGTGCAGGCAGAGGAAGAACACTTTCATGCTATGAAATTCTATGACTTCCTGAACAGCCGGGGTGGTAGAGTTATTATCAAACAGATTGACCAGCCTGAAGTGGATTTCGAATCAGTTACTGATGTTTTTGAAGTAGCTTACAAACACGAGTTGTTTGTCACCAGTCTTATTAACAAGCTGATGGACCTGGCAATCGCGGAAAACGACCACCCAACAAAAAGTCTGCTTAACTGGTACATAGACGAGCAGGTTGAAGAAGAAGCCACCTTTGATAATCTTGTTCACAAAATCAAACTCATTGGCGGGACTGGACACGGTATGTTGATGTTTGATAAAGAGTTGGCGGCAAGGACATTCACGCCACCAGCCTTGTAAATTTGGTAAACAGATAAAGAAAAAACAAGAAATGTGGAGGAAAAAATGAAAAAATGGATTTGTACAGTATGCGGATACGTTCATGAAGGTGAAACACCCCCCGAAAAATGCCCTGTATGCAAAGCCCCAAAAGATAAGTTTATATTGCAGGACGAAAACCAGATGGTATGGGCTGATGAGCATGTTATCGGCGTTGCCAAAGATGTTGATTCTAAGATAATCGAAGGACTAAGAGCCAACTTCACAGGTGAATGCACCGAAGTGGGCATGTATCTCGCCATGAGTCGTCAGGCAGACAGAGAAGGTTTTCCTGAAGTTGCCGAAGCTTACAAAAGAATCGCGTTTGAAGAGGCAGAACATGCGGCAAAATTCGCCGAAATGCTGGGCGAAGTAGTTGTGCCATGCACCAAAACCAACCTCAAAATGAGAGTCGAAGCCGAATATGGTGCCTGTCGGGGCAAGAAAGATTTGGCTACCCTCGCCAAGAAACTGAACTACGATGCTATCCACGATACAGTGCACGAAATGTGCAAGGATGAAGCGCGTCATGGCAAGGCTTTTAAGGGCTTGCTTGATAGATATTTTCCATAACACAACAGGAGATGAAAAATGCAAAAATACGTATGTGAGCCTTGCGGATATATCTACGACCCCGCCGAAAACGATAATGTCGCTTTCGATGACCTGCCCGAAGATTGGGTATGTCCTTTGTGTCAGGTAGATAAAACCTATTTCAGCCCGGTTGACTAACTCAGTTAACCTATTATGAGAAAGAGAGTGCTACCCCTGTCAGCACTCTCTTTTCTTCATAAAGCATGTTCGCAGGTGACAGAAGTATCAATCACGTTACCTGTGTGGAAACAAGAAACAATAATTCAGCAATAACGGAGGAATACATGACAAAGCTACGAGACATCTACCGTTGCAACATTTGCGGAAATGTAATCGAGATAACCGCGGAAGGTGCGGAAGCTCTGGTTTGTTGCGGCAAACCTATGGGAAAATTTGAGACAAAAACTGTCGATGCTGCCACCGAAAAGCATGTGCCATACATCGAAGAAACCAAAAACGGCGTACTGGTGAAAGTAGGACAGAATCAGGAACACCCCATGCTGGAAAACCATTTCATTATGTTTGTAGAAGTGCTGACAGAAAATCAGGTTCTTCGGGCGGAGTTGAAACCCGGAGACAAACCTCAAGCTGAGTTTACAGTTTCCAGAAACGAAATTGTTTTAGTGCGGGAATTTTGTAACCTGCACGGGCTTTGGAAAAACTAAGGAGTTACGATGGAATTCAAAAGTTCTAAGACAAAGGAGAATCTGCTTAAAGCTTTCGCGGGTGAATCACAAGCCAGAATGCGTTACACTTACTACGCCAAGATAGCCCGAAAAGAAGGCTATCTGCAAATTGCCAACATCTTTGATGAAACCGCCGCCAACGAGCAGGAACACGCCAAGTTGTTCTACAAAAGACTTCTTGAGCAGGATATGGACGGTGAAGTTGTGGAAATTAACGCTACCTATCCTGTTGCCATGAACGACACGATGAAAAATCTGGAATACGCCGCGAATGGTGAAAACGAGGAATGGACTGAGTTGTATCCTGCTTTTGCTAAAATCGCGGCGTAT
>JAIOTM010000195.1 GCA_021106755.1 Candidatus Cloacimonadota bacterium
CAGTAAAAACCGCTCCCCGTATTGAAATCCCTTGTGAAGGGAATCTTATTTCATCAAGATCATTTTCTTAGTCGAAGTATAGCGTCCGGTTTTCATGCGGTAGAAGTAAACACCGCTTGAAATATCCTTCCCTGTGTCGGACTTACCATCCCAGACAACTGAGTATCTACCAGCTTTCTGGGTTTCGTTGACCAGAGTTGTTACTTTTTGTCCTCGCATATTGAAGACGATAACATTAACCATGCCAGTCTCTTTCAGAGAATAACCAATAGTGGTTACCGGGTTGAAAGGATTGGGGTAGTTGTTGTTAAGCTCTGTAACAACAGGTATCATATTATTATCATCGTTACCAACAATCGACAAAGTAATCTCGTTGGAAGCAACTGACTCAATTTGGTCATACATTGCTGTTACGAAGTATATATATTCACCACCTGCCAGACCAATATCGGTATAGTAAATGATATTTCCCGCTACCATGCCAACTTCTTCTTCATTCCGGTAGACTTTGTAATTAGTTACTGTCGGACGGTATATGGGATGATCCCACTGTAACATCACATTCGAGCTGTCCTGCCCAACAACCATACCAGTTAGATTAACAGGTGGATTGTAAGTTATCGGGTCAACATGTGCCGTAACAGTATTGGAGGGAATCGATTCGACTGCGGGTGTCACGTCGTCATAAACGGCAGTTACGTAATAATCGTAATCTCCGGGAGCAACACCTGTGTCATCCCATGCAACAGCGGCCGGATCAACAATTTCCTGAATCATAACTGCATCGCGATAAACCTTGAAGGCGATTACTTCACGCTCCAGAGGACGCATGGGTTCACTTGGATTCTGAGCAATCAGTGACATCGAAGGAGCTTGCTTTAATCCAGAAATGGTTGTGTAGAGTACACGCCTGTTATCAAGTTCTACAATCGGAGCCACGGCATTACACAAGGTTCCGTCACCTGGTTCACCAAGAATAGCGAAAGCCAGATCGCGGTCTTCACCAGCGTTATTCTGGCAAGTTGCTTGCCACAGACCAGTTGAGCCATCAAATCCCATTCCGGGATTACGCCAGTAACCAAAGGTTCCGTTATCTAATGTTACACGCATGTACATAAATCCCTGAACTCCATCAGTACCATAATCCAGAATGATATTCCAGGATGCCCAGTATGTACCAGCTCCAAGTGTAATCGGAGTGTTCAGAGAGACGACGAAATGGCCGTTTGTATCATCAAGCATCACGGAGGAAGTTGTTGTAGAGAACAAGGTAGCTTCGTCAGGAATACCATTGTTATCCGCGTGTACCGCGAAGTTGAAAGCATGTGGCTGTGTGTGCGTTTGATTATAGAATCCAACAGCAATAAAGTCCGTGATAGTACATTGTTCACTCAGAATGAAGTCGGCAGCTACTGTGGCATCGTACGCGTCATTAACCGTTTCGAAATCCTGAGCTGTTTTGCCGGTAGTTTCGCCTTGTGAATCAAGTTGTTCCCAAAGGTAACCTTCGTCTATATAGGGAGTATCCCAGGTGAGATGAACAATGTCGTCCTCAACAACCGCGACAAGGTTCTCTGGCGGATAGTAATCACCAGGATCGACAATCGAAACTGTGGCGGTGTTGGAAGGAACGGATTCTCCGCCGTCATACATCGCGGTAATTTCGTAGCCATAAGTACCATCTGTCAGGTTAGTATCAAGATAGTTGGTTGTAGTGATAAGGGCTGTGTTAATAGCAACACCATTCCGGTAGATATTGTATCCGAGGAAATCACGGTTTACTTCACGCAGAGCGGAAATAATATGGGGAACAACATCATAGCGTAATGGACCGGAGTCGAAAGCCATCCTGTCTAACGTCAAATTCCTTGATTTGATTACTTCTCCCTCGTAGGGAGTGATTACTACAGGATTGTACAATCCACTGCCGTCTGAGGTGGAGCGAACAGGAATGTCAATCACAGAGCGGATAATCCAGTCATGACCGGGTACGGTTGACCATGTACCACTAACGTCACGGTACGAGGAGAATCCATCAGGATCGCTTTCATCGGCACCAACAGCGTAATCGTTGCCAATATTCCAGCGGCAGGTTACATAGAACAGTTCATTTGCCGTGAAAGCAATAGCACCAGTATCTAAAAGAATCCAGTCTCCTGCTCCGGAAACAGGGACATAGGTAATTGTCCATGTATTATGAGGGTTTGCCAGATCAGGAGCACCTGATCCATTATCAGGGTAAACACCAAATTCTATATCCTGAGTAAGCAAAGCGGATGAGCGAATCAGGAATTTCAGCATTTCGAGGGAGAAATCCTGATCGTAAGTAAACGTGACTGCGAAATATTCATCCCCGGTGGGGGTGTCAGTTACCCAGAACCAGGATTCTGGAACGCCATCATCGTAAGCCAGTTCTATCATTCCCGGAGGTTGGGGTGGAGACCATGCAAGCTGTACGTCTGTAAAGGATTGCACTGTTGCGGAAAGGTTTACCGGAGGCCAGACATTGTCGGTGATGGGAACTAAGGCGAAATCAAGAATTACGTCCTGTCCGTTGCCGACAGTAACAGTCTGCGTTAGCGGATAGTACATCGTGATTGAGCAGTTAACATCGTATTGGTCGGGGCTAACAACAAGGTTGTAGTAACCGTCTGCAGCAGTAGTAGTTGCAAAAGCAGCGGCTGTAACAGTTACACCCGCGATAGGAGCGGCGGTGACGCTGTCTGTAACAAAACCAGAGATTGTGCCGCTGATAACTAGCGGAACAAGCGCGACATCAATTGTGGTGTTTGAGCCTGTAGTAACAACAACATCTTGCGGGTGGCTATAGGTGTTGTAACCTGCCATTGTAACATCAAAAGAATATGTACCTGAGGGAGCAGTAAAAGTATAGTTGCCAGAAGCATTGGTATTTGTCGTCAATGCTCCTAAGTTGACAGTTGCACCGGAAATATCAGCTCCGGTAATTGAATCGGTGACATGCCCCTGAACAACGCCAATTGCTGGTGTCATACCTACATCAACAACAGTATTGCCGCCAACTGTTACAACAACATCGGTTGGATGGTTATAGTCCACGTAACCAGCGGCGACTACTGCAAATGGGTAGTTTCCAGCTGGCAATGTTATAGAGTATGTGCCATCATTAGCAGTTGTTGCTATGCCGATGCCTGCTGTAACGAGTGCTCCGATGATTGGGCTTCCAGTTGCACTATCGGTAACTGTACCAATGATTGTGCCATCATTAGTAAGCCAGAACTGAGGAATATCCCCGGTCCATGTGGCTAAGTGCGTATTGGGTGTGGGGCATACATTATCTTCCAGGTTGGTAATACCCGCGTTGTTCTGTCTCCATTCTAAAGGGGTGAAACCAGTTGGATCGGTAATTTCTAACCGTACAGTACAGACAGGAACAGTATTTCCCGCCTGAGCATCAACATCCGCGTTGTATCCTAACATGAATACATCCATCATTGGCGAATTCTGAGCCATGTAGTTGAAAAAACACTGATTCTGGTTGATACTCACACCCATTGACTGGGCATAAAGAGGAGTTCCGGGATTGGACGGTTGATCTACCAGAAGCTGTGGTATGTGCGTGGATACGATTTGCGGGTTGGCAAGTTTGTTAGGATCAATCGTAAGGAAGAACTGAACATTCTTCACGATTGACGCAAACAAACCTCCTTGCCAATCTGTACCAAGAAAGATAAGCGAAATATCCCATTGTACCCAATCGCTTCCGGCATCGTTGACAATTTGAGCGTTAGAGATAATGAATTCGGTATCCAGCGATGCGAACATAAGTCCAGACAACATTATTAAGATACCAACAAAAACGATTTTTCTCAGATGTACTCTCATACATTCCTCCCATAGTTATTTTCGAATTAATAACAAATATTCTGTTGAAGCAGTTTTGCCGTCAAGTATTATTGACAAGTTTCCGCAAAATCTTCAACCTTTAATATATAACCTTGTCATATAAATAAATACAAAGCAAATATTGTACCAACAGTCTTGCTAATTAGTGAGCATAACAAATACTATGCCTATTTACTTTAGCAACAACATCTTGCGGACTTCCTGAAAAGATGAGGTTTTCAGTTTATAATAGTAAACACCGTTGGCAACGGGTTTCCCCTGATTATTTCTCCCGTTCCAGATTATTTTGTGCTGTTCTCCCGGCTCCCTTTTTCCATCTAAGAGAGTGCGTACTTTCTGACCCCGTATATTGAAAACAGATAGCTGAACTTGCTCAGGAGTTCCTTCTGTACCTTTCAGACTGAAAGTGATTTCAGTTTCAGGATTAAATGGATTAGGGTGATTACCTTTTAATTCCGTGACAAGATATATTGCGGGGTTATGCTCTTCTTCATCGGGGGGTTCTACTGTAGCAAACACTGGTCCATAGAAACCAGATGACCCGTTTATATTCACGCATTCTATCCAGTAATAGTAACTACAATAGATTTCTGTATCTGTGTCGATGAAACTGTATTCCCTCGTTTGGGATTCATTGTGGGCGGGAATCAGATTACCGATAGTAAGACACCATGCCTGAGACAAGTTGTTATCGTCTCCCCGATGAACATTATACCCGCTGGTGCCGGATTCCGATTCTGTTACCCATTGCACATCAACCAACAGGTTGGAAGTAATAATGGTTGTAAATGAAGACATCGTAACTGGTAAGGTCTGACCTGGTTCAATCTCTCCCGGAGTAGAATTGGTGTCCGAGCTACCTGTCTCCCAGCTTCCTGGTGAATTCTGCTGAAGCTGTTCTCCCGTTCCCGGATTGCCCGCGGTGTCCAGAACTTCTCTTGAAGCTGAGGATTCCAACGTTAATTGCCCGATTCCGTTGCCGAGTCCAAAACCTCCTGCCGGCCCTTCGGCAAAGGTCGCTCCTGCTGGAACAACGCCCCAGGCAGTTTCAAAGGTTGTCTGGTTACAGCCATTACTTATCAGTAATACTCCTGAAGCCTCTACAGTTCCGAATGCCGCGAATAAATCGTATGAAACGCGACTCGTACCGGCTGTAACGATAAAGCAGGTCTCCAAAGAGAGTGTGGATGAGGTTGTGTTGAGGATTTCGACGTAACCGGTTTCGCTACCAGAACCTGTGAGGTTATAACTGATTTCGCTGAAGTAAAGGTCTGTAACTCCTGCGATGGAAGCGGTTGTAAGACTTATTGCGGCATTCTCTCCTGAATGAGTGGCATAATTGAGTCCCGGAGTAGGGCATACCCAATCTGCCAGATTAGTAATTCCCGTGTTACTCTGTGCCCATTGCAAGGGAGTTGTGCCACTGGCATCACTTATTTCTAGACGAACCCGGCAAAATGTAACTGAGTACCCTCCAACAGCCGCATCATAAGCACTATATCCGTATTGAAACACATCAAACAGATTCGCGTTCTGTCCCCGGAAATTGATATAGCACTGATTCTGAGCTACGCTTATGCCCCAGGTCTGGTCGTAAATCAAATCTCCGGGATTTGTCATTGTTTCGAGAGCCAGTAATTCTGGAACAAAAATGTCCACCAACTCGATGCTGGAAAACTTGTTCGCGTCTATAACAAAGTAGAACTGTACGTTCTTGACCCAGGGGTCTAAACTAGCTTCAAGTGCCCAGTGCGAGCCAAGAAATTCCATGGCTATATCCCACTGAAGATAATCGGTACCACTATCTGAAATTACCGTCGGATTCTCAATAATAAAATGTGTATCAATCTGCCCGTCCTGAGCACAGATGACTAAAGGCAGACACAATAAAAGGATAATCAGCAACAATTGATAATTTTTCATTTTGATACCTCCATTTTATGATAAAATACCGATGCGGGGATAATATGTCAATATAAGGTTGAAAAAAAAGAAAAAGAAAAACAAATTCCACTTTCAGTTTATAGAAAAAATCTGCCAGCTATTACGTTGTTCAGTATATCGAAGATGAAGGAAAAAGAGCAATATGTCATACTTTTGAAATCTATCGTGAAATGCCTGACAAAAATTATCGTGGACAAGATTATCTAACTAACCAGCTTGAAAAAAAATATTGTTGAGGTGATAAGGATGGTCAGAAAAAAAAAAGAAATTGAAAGCAACACGCTTACAAAGACCCTTGTCAGTCTTTTATTCGACTTGCTGAAACAGGTTCTGAAAAACTTTGAGCAAAATCGCAGTATGAAAAAAATGGAAAAAGTTCAGGATGAATTCGCCACGTTAGAGCACCTTGTAGTCAAATTAGAGCAAAAAATCGGTGAGAACCACAAGCAAATCAACTCACTGAAAACAGGTCTTTTATGGCTAAGCGTAAGCTCTGTCACTCTCTTGAGCGCGATTCTAATTCAGTTGATGATATATATTTACTAACCGATGCCGGAGCGTGAAAAACTATTTCTGATTGACGGAACTGCTATCATCTATCGGGCGCATTTCGCGTTTATCCGCAATCCTCTGATTAACAGCAAAGGCGAACACACCAGTGCTTTGTTCGGCACTATTAACAGCTTTCTCAAGTTAGTGGACGACTTCAGCCCCAAGCATCTTTTTATCACCTTCGACCGCAAAGAGCCTACATTCAGAAAAAAGATTTCAGAAGAATATAAGGCTACCCGTCCCCCTATGCCCGGCGAGTTAGTATCACAACTCAAACCTATCTACGAATTTTTCGACGAGATAGGAATCGTTAATTGTTCCAAAGCCGGGTTCGAAGCCGATGACGTTATTTCCACCCTCGCGACGATTTATCAGGACAGGTATGAGATAGTCATCGTTACGGGGGATAAGGACTTTGCCCAGATTGTTAACGATAATATCAAGCTGTACGACCCATTCAAAGCAAAGATGACGGATGCTGATGCCGTGTTAGAAAAATTTGGTGTTGCCCCGGAGAAGTTCCTTGATTTTCTGGCACTTATGGGGGATTCGGCAGATAATATCCCCGGCGTTAAGGGAATCGGCAAAAAAGGGGCAGCCACATTATTGAACCAATTCGGCTCGTTAGATGAAATCTATTCACACATAGGTGAAATCAGCTCGAAATCAATAAAATCCAAGCTGACAGAAAACAAAAAAAACGCCTATCTCTCACGTAAGCTGGCAGAAATCATTACAGATGTAGAACTGGAAATAGCTTCAGAAGAGACCTTCGCGTTTCATCCGGAAACTATGCATAATGGGCTTGTACTGTTAGACGAGTACGAACTTCCCTCGCTGTGGAAGAAGATAATCAGCATGAACGTGGAAATTGATTTTGACTTCTCCGATAAATCCCCATATAATAAAGAATCAACTTACTATAAAGCAATTACGATTGATAATGAAACCACCTTTAACGAGCTATTAATCAAACTTCGCGAGCATAAAATTGTTGCTATTGACACAGAAACAGACAATATCAACTCGTTGGTTGCAAATCTTGTGGGAATATCACTCTGTTTTAACGAGCAGGAAGCCTATTATCTGCCGCTTCGGCACCGGATGTACGATA
>JAIOTM010000310.1 GCA_021106755.1 Candidatus Cloacimonadota bacterium
CTCCCGCTCGTTATTATGTATCAAACTTAATTTATTTGCCCGCAAGATGTTTGGTGTCTAACGCAATCATCAGTTCTTCGTTAGTGGGTACTACCATAATCTTGACTGGTGAGTCATCAGTAGAGATTATACGTTCTTCGGCTTTGAAGTTATTAACCGCCGGATTGTAATGTGCGCCAAGAACCTTGAGTTTGGGGCATACTTTATCCCTTACATAAGGAGAGCACTCACCTATGCCAGCTGTGAAAATTATCGCGTCAAGACGCTCAAAATTAGAAGCCAGTCCACAGATATACTTAGAAAGCCAGTGACAGAGTACATCAAGGGCTATTCTGGCGTGCTCATGCCCTTCTTCGGCGGCAGCTTCCACATCCCGCATATCGGATGAAATCCCGCTCATTCCCAGAATTCCGCTTTCTTTATAGAGGATTTTGTGAATTTCTTTAGCTTCGAGTTTCAATTCATCTATCATGTGGAGAACAATTGCGGGGTCGATATCGCCAGCCCGCGTTCCCATGGGAACACCACACATTGTGCCAAATCCGAGAGTTGTATCCACAGAGACGCCGCCTTTGATAGCGGTAAGGGATGAACCATTGCCGATATGTGCGGTAATACAGTTGAAATCCTTTATATCTTTGCCAAGGATTTCCGCCGCTCTCAGTGCTACAAACTGGTGACTGGTTCCATGGAATCCGAAACGGCGGATGCCGTGCTTCTCATAGAATTTCCAGGGTATTGCGTAGATATAGGATTCGGCAGGCATACTCGCGTGGAACGCTGTATCGAAAACACCAACATGAGGGGTTCCCTGAGGTAACAGTTCCTTGAGAGCTTGCACGCCCTGAAGATTTGCGGGATTATGCAGTGGTGCCAGAGGAATCAGCGATTCGCATATTGCCATTGCCTTATCATCCAGCAAAATCGATTCTGTAATTTTATCTCCACCATGAACTATTCGGTGACCAACAGCATCAATTTCCGACGCTCCGGCAATTACGCCGTGAGTTTCATCAGTAAGAGTCTCCAGCATCTTCTTAAGACCAGCTTTATGGTCTGGGATTGGCAGTTCTTCATAGTGCTTGTCGTTGTCGGCTTTCTGGTATTTGAAACCACCTGCTTCCAGCCCGATGCGTTCAATTAATCCTTTGCACATCAGCTTTTTGGTCTGCATGTTAATCATCTGGAATTTAATTGACGAAGAACCGCTGTTAATCACAAGAACATTCATTACTTCTCCTGTTTTCTATCTTTTAATTTCTATAAAATCGTATTCTGTATAATCCGCACGTTTATTGTATCCTATTTTCATGTAAATACTATTGGAAATGGGATTATCCATGTCTGTATGCAAAACACAGAATCTATACTTTTTAGTCAACATTTCCTTAGTTAGCTGTTGCACTAAGGCAGTTGCGTAACCTTTTCCGCGGTGTTCTTCCGGAGTATAAACCAGACTAATACAGATAGCATTAACTGTTGGGCGAAGAGTCGCTGCCATGCAAACAGCTCCGTTGTTATCCCAGATTCGGATATTGTTTACATGTGCTACAGCGTATTTCAGTGCTTCTTCTTCGCTAATTGGCTGATGTAAATACTCCTGAAACTGTTGCACCCAGTGGGTCAGCATAACAACATCTATCCCGTCGGCGATGCGCATCTTTCCTTCTGCCGGAGGGACAGGTTCTGCTTTATCGCAACGATAGATTCCCTGCCTCATAGCGATTTTCAGAGTATCTCCGGTCAGCTCCGACCATAAACCGGCAAACCTCTCAGACAGAGATGCTTCGGAGAGAACGCCCGGAATCCGGCAGGGCAGAGAGTTGAAATATTTTGCGATTGCTGGCAGTGCTTTTTCCTCATACCCTGGCTGACAGTAAATCAGTAACTTGTGAGGTATCGTAATAATTGCAATAGCTACTGGTTCACCATCTTCCGATACAACGCAGTGATGAACTTCTTTGTATGCTTCTGGATTCTTCTTCAGCGAAAGAATAATGCCAAAAATTAAGCTGAACCTGTCTTCATGCGGCTCAAGAAGCGGGATTGCAATTTCTATAAAATTTTTTAACGATTTTGTATAGGATACTTCCATATTATTTTCCTCTACTCAGTTTCCAGAAAATTCCGGTAAATTAAGCGGTTTTGTAAAAGATGCTCCGGCGATTCCTGAATTTCATTGTAAAGTTGCTGTAGCTCAGGATGGTTGTTAAACACATCCGCGTACAGGTTTTCGGCGAAAGTAAAATCAAACTCCGGGTGAAATTGCAGACCCCAGACATGTTTTCCTATCAGGCGAAACCCCTGCACAGAACGGTTTTCATTGGAAGCTATAGAAGTACAATCAGGCGGAGCAAATGCAACCTCATCGAAATGGGATTGTGCAAAAACCGGGTTATCAAGACCTCTGAATAATTCATCATCCGTCAGTTCTATATGATAGTAACCCAATTCGGGGTTCGTTGCCCGACGCACAACTGGGTTATCACCAATTGCTTTTGCCAGCATCTGATGCCCATAGCAAATGCCGAGGATAGATTTCTGGTCTTTAAGAGCCTGCCGTGTAAATTTCAATAATCGGCTGTCCCAGGGATTATCTTCCGAAGCAGAAGCTTCCGAGCCAGTCAGTACAAGATGTGAAAAGTCTTCCGGCTGAATGCTGTTCCAGTCATCATCCAGATTTACAGTCCTATATCCTGTGAAGTCTAAAACATTTGCCATGAGATTATCCAGTTTTTCACGGTCTTTCAGGTTCACTACAAGATTCAACAATAAAAGCATATTTACTCCTGTTCACTGCATATTACCCAAGCAATTTAAGAAACAAAAACACACAAGCAAAATGTTGAAATCATTGAGATAAAGAAGTTACAATTTCAAACTGTACTTGACGGTTTATATCCTTTTTGCAAACATACACGATTCGATAGTGTAGAGAATTGGAGTATAATGGAACGTAGTATCTGGACTTTGCATTTACATGTTTTCTGTAGTCTGTACAAATTGAGGAAAACTGATGTATTATAGACGCAAAATAATGCTTTGTGTTCTGGATGCCTTTGGTGGCAGTATTGACAACACCTTCATGGAAAAGATGCTGTTTCTTTTTTGTCAGAAAGGCAGGCAAGTCTATGAATTTGTTCCCTATCAATATGGACCTTTTAGCTTTGCGAGTTATAGAGATAAGTCAGCGTTAGTAAAGAGAGGAATTCTCAGGGATGTCGAGAAATTTCAGTTTGAATCTGATTATTCCGACCTTAATATTACAATTGATAAAGCCGCAGAAAAGATTATTGATAGCCTGCAAAATGATTATTCCAATATCAGTAACACTGATTTAGTAAAAAAAATCTATCTTGAGTATCCATATTATGCTATTAATAGTATAATTGCATCAGAAATACTTTCCGAAGAAGAGCTAAGGGAAGTCATCTTAACAAGAGAAAAAAATAATAAAACAGAGCCAGTTATTTTCACAATTGGTTATGAGAAAAGAACAATAGATGGATTCGTTAATGAACTAATAAAAAATAATATTGCCTGTGTAATTGATGTACGCAAGAATCCATTTTCCATGAATTTTCCTTTTATTGGTAGCAATATTGCCAGAGTAGTTTCGAAATTTGATATTAGCTATCATCATCTTCCCGACTTAGGCATAGAGCAATCTCAACGAAAGAATCTTGATACTTTTGATGATTACCAACGGATATTCCGTGACTATAAAGAGAATCTTGCTGATAAACAAGATTCTCTTGAACAAATTCGTGATATTATCAATAGTTTTAAGCGAATTGCTCTGCTTTGCTACGAGCGCGACCCAAAATATTGTCATAGACAGGTACTGGCAAATTACATCAAAAAAACAACACAGAGATTTCAGCGGATTGATTTATGAATGATGAGAAATATTCAGAAAGTATCAAAGATGCTGAAGTACTAATAACTGTAAGAACATACCCCCTGCCACTTACCAGTCATGGCGAAGTTGTATGTACTGCTGGTATCTTACCGGATGGAAGTTGGGTCAGAATCTATCCAATACGCTATAGGACTGATTTCAATATTAAGCTTAGAAAATGGAGTATAATCAAGCTGGATTTGAAAAGGAAGCATAAACTCGTGAATAAAGGAGATATGCGTCCAGAAAGCTATGTTCCAATAAACGATTTACAGCCAGAAAACATAGTTGGCTATTTAAGCACTGACGATAAATGGCGTCTTCGAAAGGAATATGTTCTATCAAATGTAACAAATGATTTAAAAAAGGCTATCAAGAAGGCACATGACAACAAACAATCACTCTGCACTTACAAGCCAGCTACAATAACAAACTTTACATGGGAAAAAACTGAACCTGACTGGAAAAAAGACTGGCTGTCTGCATGGGAACAGACTGATTTTTTCGATCAGATTGATTCGAAAAAAATGATAAAAAAATTACCCTACAAATTCTTTTACCATTTCAAAGATATTGATGGCTCGTCTCATCGCTTACATATAGAGGACTGGGAAATAGGTCAATTGTTCTGGAATTGTCTTGGTAGCGACAGAAACGAACAAATTGCCCTGCAAAAAGTTAAGCAGAAATATTGGAATGAATTCACAGAAAAAGATATTCATTTTTTTCTGGGTACTACTTTTCAATTCCATGTCAGAAGGATACCAAATCCGTATGTTATTATCGGAGTTTTTTATCCTCCGATTGATGAACAACTAACTATATTCTGATTTCAGGAGTATTATGGAACGTAATAAGAAAATGGAACTTTCGACCATGATAGGCAAAGGTAGCGTTGTTAAAGGAACACTAAATATCAAGGGCGGAATCCGAATCGACGGCTCAGCTGAAGGAACTGTTACAACCGACGGCATTATCCTTATTGGCACATCTGGCTATGCAAAGGCAAACATCCGTTGCAAAGAGTGCCTTATTTCCGGTAATGTTGTAGGAGACCTTTATGTCGATGGTCTTTTAGAGCTGGAAAAATCCGCTGTTATCAAAGGTAACATAGTCGCGCGAGTGCTGATAATTCACTCCGGCGCGAAGCTCAACGGCAATTGCTCAATGTCAGAAAAACCAACTATCCCAGATGATAAGGCGTTTGCTGATAGTGAATCCAGCCAACCAGTGGAAAACAAATAAGACCATTTTACGGTATCTGACTCTGGTGGGGCAACTGGGGTTGGTTATGGTAATATGTGTTGTTGGCAGTTTCTTTCTCTTTTTCTGGTTAGACCGTCTTCTACATACCGGAGGATGGCTCTGGACGGTAGGACTACTACTTGGAATTGCTACAGGCGGTTTCACGTCTTACCGCCTTACAATACGAATGTTCAGACGTGAGGAGAACTCTTCTGAGACAATTGATTAACAGCTTGCTTCCCTCCGCGGAAAACTACCCGGAAACACGGTCACGAATAATCCGTGTTATTCGAATAATTTCCTTGACACTATTGCTTGCCTTATTGACTTTACCAATTAATTTTCCAAAAGCAATAGGTTGGATTTGCGGTGCCGTAGCCGGAATTATTTATATAGTATGGCTGACGCGGGACACGGAGCAAATTGTGAATATAGCAACGGTCAGCGGAAAAACAAAAGCGATAAAGGGATTCTATCTCCGGCTTGTTTTTCTGATTATCTGGTCTGTTCTCGTTGTCTATCTTATTAAACCGGATATTTTAATTTACGGGGTTGGACTCTTGTCAGCCCAGGCAGTACTTTTCCTGGATGCCTTTCGATTCGCGGGAAAAGAAAATGAAACCAGGGGAGAGAATGATAAAGAAAAAGGGTAGCCTGCTACACGTTTTCATCCTCTTTTTTATAATTGAAGTCGCGTTACTATTGGTTTCCGGCAATTTGTCGAAAACAATCCAGATTGTTAACGATGAAGGCAGGTTTGATTTAGCACTTGTTCCGGCACACTTCGATTTGCAGGAGAAAATTACTGAGGAATTCCAGCGCGACGAGTATCTCGCAGAGGAACAACTCAAGCATCCCGATACTAAAGGAAAAATTCACGGTAGCGAAAAGCTATATAGCTTTTTTGATCGTTTAACAAAGTCACCTCTCGCGACTTTCCAGTTACTCAGGCAGTTACTGATTGTTGACTTTGTGTTATTATTACTGGCGTTTGCAATCAGAAAGCATATATTCAGAAGACCTTCTCAGGGACAAATTTTATTCGAGTCCATCTATTCCGTTCTCGAAGGTTTTGTTGAGGAAACTCTGGGAAAAGAAAAAGTTCGCTTTACTCCTTATATTGTGACTATTTTCATGTTTATCTGGACATGTAACATGATAGGCATGATACCAATACCCGGCTTCATGGAACCTACCCGCAACCTGAACGTACCGCTTGGTATGGGAGTTATGGTGTTAGTTGTTACGCATTTTGTGGCTATCAGGGAACTGGGGATAAAGGGATATGTTAAAGGCTATTTCGAGCCAATGCCGTTCCTTATGCCGCTTGATGTAGTAGGCGAAGTAGCAAAAGGAGTCTCTATAGCGTTTCGTTTGTTCGGAAATATTCTTGGTGGCGCGATAATTATTTTAGTGGTTTCGTCGCTGGTGCGGTTTGTACTGCTTCCGGTTGGATTAAACATGTTCTTTGGAATGTTTGTGGGAACAATACAGGCGTTTGTGTTTACTATGCTCTCACTCACATATATTGGCGTAGCAATTTCGGAGTAATCTGATATGGAATTAACGATATTAAAAATTGCGGCTTACCTTGGTGCGGGACTTTGTGTCGGAATCGCTTCTGTAACATCAGGTATTGGTACAGGCATGATTGCTGATCAGGCAACAATAGCTTTAATGCGGCAACCACGGGCTAATGACCGGATGTTTTCGTCCATGCTTATTGGACAGGCTGCTACAGGAACTGGCGGTATTTTTTCTCTCGTGGTAGCACTTCTGTTGCTCTATGGTGGATTTATTGCCGAAGGCTCTGACTGGACAAAAGCGGCAGCATTATTAGCTGCCGGGCTTGCAACTGGTATTGGAGCTATCGGTCCCGCTCTCGGTGCGGGATACACAGGCAGTATGGCTTGTAAATCTATTGGCAGAAACCCCAAACAGAGCAGTATTCTTATGGGTAACATGCTTATTGGTCAGGCTCTCGCGCAGGCAAGTTCTATATTTGCCTTAGTTGTTTCGCTTTTGTTGCTGTTTTCCACACCGAGGGCGATGGAAGGAGCAGAGGTTGCCAGAATAATTGTCAAATGCTCGGCATATATTGGTGCCGGACTTGCAATAGGCTTTGGAACAATCGGTCCCGGAGCCGGAATCGGATATGTGGCAGGTCGTGCTTGTGATATGCTGGGAAGATTTCCCAAGCAACGTAGCAGCATAATCCGCACTATGTTTCTTGGTGCCGCGGTATCAGAATCAACCGCGATATACTCGCTC
>JAIOTM010000186.1 GCA_021106755.1 Candidatus Cloacimonadota bacterium
CAGACATTTACGATTAATTATGCTGCTCAACATGCTATGCTTGATTTACGGCGCGATTTGTTCCGGCATTTGCAGAGAATGCCGGCAAAGTTTTTCGATAAAAATCCTGTCGGACGATTAGTTACGCGTATAACAAACGATGTGCGAACTCTGGATGAAATGCTCAGTGCGGGACTGATACAGCTTTTGCAGGATGTGTTAACTCTGGTTGGCATCATCATTATGATGCTGATATTGAGTTGGAAATTAGCTTTGTTTTGTTTCGCGATGCTCCCTCTTGTTCTTATTTACATGAAAATTTTCAAAGACAAAACACGAATAATTTATCGGCAGGTGAGAAAAAAACTCGCGGCACTCAATTCCAGTTTATCCGAAGATATTTCCGGCTCGCGCATTATCAAATTGTTTAATCAGTATTCGCATCAGAAAGAAAAATTCAGTGCAATCAACAAAGAGTATTTCGAAGCCGGGTATAGCCAGTTAAGGCTGTTTGCCGTGTTCCGTCCATTGATTTTCATCATGCGTTTTATCGGCTTGGCTCTGCTTATCTGGTTTGGTGGTCGCATGGTTTTGAATGAAGTGATAACGCTGGGATTGATGCTGGCATTCAGCTCCTATTTAGAGCGGTTTTTTCAACCAATAAACAGCATTGCGGAGAAATTCAACATTATACAGGGAGCGATGTCTGGGGCAGAGCGTATTTTTGATTTGTTAGAGCAGGAAACACAGGATTATCGGGATAACCTCAACGCAGGTACTCGACTTAAAGGTGAGATTAAGCTGGAAAAACTATGGCTTAGCTACTTAGATAACGATGAGTACGCTCTTAAAGATATTGATATTCATATTAAGCCCGGTGAAAAGGTTGCCCTTGTTGGTCATACTGGTTCTGGCAAAACCTCAATAGTTAATCTGATTACCGACATGTACAATTTCCAAAAGGGAGAAGTGCATTTAGACGGAAAAGATATTAAGAGCTACTCAATAGATGATTTACGGGGTAGCATAGGGATTGTGCAACAGGATGTTTTCCTTTTCTCCGGCACGATTAAAGACAATATTGTGCTGAACAACAGCGACATATCAGATGAACGGATGCGGCAGGTGGCGAAGTATGTTAATGTGGACAGGTTTATTGAGTCTTTACCGGGTAAATATCTCGAACCTGTGATGGAGAGGGGAGCGACTTTCTCTGTAGGGCAGAGGCAGTTGATAGCGTTCGCGCGGGTACTGGCTTACGACCCCGCCATATTTATTCTCGATGAAGCAACTTCCAACATAGATACCGAGACTGAGATAATGATTCAGGACGCGTTAACGAAGGTCATGGAAGGTCGGACTTCAATAATTATTGCTCACCGTCTCTCAACGATTAAGCATGTTGACAGAATTATCGTTCTGCATCATGGCAGGATAATGGAGCAGGGAACACACGACGAGCTAATTGCCCACAAAGGCTTGTATTACGATTTATACAGACTACAATTTACTTAAACTCTAAATCAACCTCTTCTCTGTTTGCGGGTCGAAAAAAAGCACCTTTCTCATATCTAACGAAATAGTTTGTTTTGCATCAATTTCCGGGTAACGTTTCGGGTCGAATCGAGCGGTTAACTTAGTATTGCCAGCACTCAGGAAAACAATAAACTCGTTACCCATCGGCTCTACAACTTCACAAACAGCATCAATTTGCACTGGTGCTTGTGCATTAGAATCATACTGAGCATCGTAGATGTCTTCGGGGCGAATTCCGAGGATTACAGGTTTATCCTTAAAGGCGGATACTTCTTCCATGTGTTCTGGTAACAATTTCAGGCTGAAGTTCTCACTTGTGAACATCAAGTCATCATTATTTTTAATAAATCCCTCTATCAGATTAATGGATGGGCTACCGATAAAACCAGCTACAAAGAGGTTAATCGGGCTGTTGTAGATGTTGAGAGGTGAATCTATCTGGTGAATTATGCCGTCTTTCATTACAACTATTTTGTCGCCCATAGTCATAGCTTCTACCTGATCGTGAGTGACATATATCATCGTAGTTGCAAGCTTCTTATGCAACTTAATTATCTCGGTGCGCATCTGAACCCGTAGCTTGGCATCCAGATTAGAAAGCGGCTCGTCAAACAAGAATACTTTTGGCTGACGCACGATTGCCCTGCCGAGGGCTACTCTCTGCCGCTGACCACCCGAAAGTTGTTTTGGCTTGCGTTGCAGTAAATCCCCGATTCCCAGCAAATCCGCCGCGTTTTTTACTTTCTTATCAATTTCCGCTTTTGGAGTTTTGCGTAGTTTAAGAGCGAACGCCATATTCTGGTAAACTGTCATGTGAGGATAAAGCGCGTAGTTCTGAAACACCATTGCGATATTCCGGTCTTTGGGTGGGATATTGTTTACAAGCTTATCTCCGATATATATTTTCCCGGAAGTGATTTCTTCCAACCCGGCTATCATCCGAAGCATAGTTGTTTTACCACAGCCGGATGGACCTACCAGAATGACAAATTCTTTGTCTTCGGCTACAAAACTGGTATTGATAACAGCATGAAACGAGTTGTCATATATTTTATTCACTTTGGAAACAGTTACTTTTGCCATTGTTTATCCTTTTCTACAGAGTTACTTTTGTATGCGATTGAGGTGTTTGGCTTGTCAAGGCAATTTTTCGGGAAATTAAGGATACACCCAGAAAATTATCTAATGAGTGACGACCTTCCTTTTAGGTTCTGATTTTATTGTTTCAAACTGATAAATTGATGGTAATTTTCAAGAAACTCTCCCTCTAAAGACCCGACTGGTTACAGTCTTGCCCCCTATCTTTATTAAAGCGAGGGACTTAAGGGCGGCTTGTCACAGCCTGCCGATTTAGGTGATTAGTAAGGGAGGGTACCCACAAGGGACCCCCTACAAGACCGCAGGAGTAAAAGTAAGAACCTGAATGTCAATTTAGGCTTGACATAACAGTAGTAGATTGATAGCGGTTAGGTATCAGTCTAAATATCTTTATGGTTTTCTGGGATATGCCAGTAACAACTTTGTAGCTCACATTTTGTGTTCTTTTTCACCTCAGCTTGTTGATATCCTCCGTCAACTGGTGTTTAAGCCGATTATCGGTTATTCCGCCGATAAGTGCCTGCATATTAAGCAATATCTCAGCTTTTCCCTCTTTGTTGCTGTTTAGGTAGTAGGTTTTCTGCAAAAGGTATTCGGCGTAGACGTGAGTTTCTCCCAATTTCTGGGCGATTTTCAATGCTTCATTAAGTAACTCGGTAGCTTTGTCTATGCTCGATTCCTGAATGAGTATTTCTGCCGCTACACAGAGATGATAACATAGTTTTGGGTCTTCCGCGCGGCGTTCAATTTGAAGAATTTCTAAGTAATACGTCAGAGCTTTATCTAAATGTCTGTCAGCTAACTCCATTTGTGCCAAGTTGATAAGTGGAGCAATCATCTCTTTTGAGTTTCCAAGTTCCTGTCTGAGTTCTAACTGTCGGGTGAAAGCTTCGCGGGCTTCGTCTTTTTTCCCCAGACGTTGCAACATTGCCCCGATGTTACCTACAGCAATAGAGATTCCTCTTTTATTGCCTGTCTTCTCTTTTAATACAAGCTGTTTCCTGTAGCATTTGAGGGCTTCTTTGTATTCCTGACGGTAAGTATAGATTACACCCATGTTGCCGATTGCCACTGAGATTTCATTTTTACTTTGTATTTTCTCTCCGAGATGAAGTTGTTCCTGATAACAGGACATGGCTTTAGTGTAATCTTTCATGTTTTTGTAAACGACACCCATGTTACCGTATGTATTGGCGATTTCCCGCTGGTCGTCAAGTTCACGGACAATCTCCAGTTTGCGGCGCAGAAGTTTCATCGCGGTTTCGTTTTCACGGCGATTTCGATGAATAACGCCGATATTTCCC
>JAIOTM010000076.1 GCA_021106755.1 Candidatus Cloacimonadota bacterium
AGAACCAGAAAGCAATAAAGATAAGGATAGGTAGCCAGCCCACAAGCATTGCAACCAATTGGGAACGTCTCTTTGAGATGATACTGACGTTATGCTCTAAAAGTTTATTCAGCAGAGAGTCTGGCACAATTTTAGGCATGAATGTATGATATTTCTGATCGGCATCCTGCCAGAATGTAGCATCCCGTTCATCAAAGACAACTGTGGCAACCTGATTGTTCTCCACCATCTGAATGAAATCTGAGTAAAAAACTTCTTTTATAGTTTTCTTGCTGAGATTGTACATGTGAAACACCACTACAACCATCAGAAGAATTACAATCCAGAATGTTATGGATTGGCTACGATTCATCTTTGGCTGGAAGCGGTTTTTTTGTTTGTTATCGTCACTCATTTATATATTTCCTCTTTCAAAATTCCGATATAAGGCAGATTCCGGTATTTCTCCGCGTAATCAAGTCCATAACCAACTACAAACGCGTTTGGGATAGTGAACCCGCAATACTCCACTGGAAGCTCAATCTTTCTGGCTTCCGCTTTATCTAACAAAGCGGCTATCGCAATGGATTCCGGTTTGTGAGACAGGATATAATCCCGCAGATAATGCAGGGTTAAGCCTGTATCGACAATATCTTCCACGATAATAACTGGTTTTCCGGTCAGGTCAGTATCAATGTCTTTGCGTATCTGCACTGTACCGGAAGATTTTGTGCTCCTGCCATAACTCGAAACCGACATAAAATCAATTTCTACCTGCAAGGTAATACTTCGCATCAGGTCTGCCAGAAAAACAACAGCACCTTTGAGGATACAAATCAACACTGGTCTTTTTCCCTGATAATCGTGGGAAATTTGAGCACCGAGTTCCTGTATCTTTTGCTGTATGGTCACTTCATCAAACAAAATTTCTGAAATATCCTGAATCATTACTGCCTCTTACGCCTGGCTGCCCGGGGTCGTCCCGGAGAAATTATTTCATACTTCATCATAAGTATGTTTTTAGTATCGTCTGAAATGGCAAATCGCTGGTCAACCCGCATACCAAAAATCCAGGCGATATTTTTCTGGTCACACATTATTATAACCTTATCTCTGTCAAATTTCGAGACTTTTTCGTCAATGAAAAAATCCTTCAATTTCTTGTTTCCCCGCATTCCAAGCGGATGGAATCTGTCGCCGGGCTGACGATGCCTGAGTATCAGCGGGAAAACAAGTTTGTCATAATCCATATAAGCAACCTGTCGGTTTTCGTGAGGATGCCGCTTAGTTGGCAGTTGCCTCAATTTCTTCATGCTGATGCGGTAATTCTCGAAGACCAGTCGGTTTCGCACTTCGGTTAACTCTTTAACGTTTGTCATATCTATCTGTTCCAACAGGTCTTTTCTTATAAACTTTAACTTGGCGTATTCTTTTAGTACCGCCATGCTGTGTGGGAGGTCTAACTGTTTGCCACCCTTTTTGTTGTACATCTCCTCTATCTGCCTGAAATGCACGAAATAGAAATCTTTCTCATTTCCGTTTAACTGACTGTAAACCTCTCGAAGCAGAGAGAAGCGGAGCGATGGACGTAGTTTTAATACTTCATGAATGTCCAGAACATATTCTTTTTCGCTAACAGATACTGTACATTTTTTCAGGCGATGCGTGATAAGGTCTCGGATGATTTCATCGGTTTCGGCGAACACCTGCGACATCTCGTAGAGCTTGTCAATAATTCCGGGATTCATGTTAGCTTCTATCCACGGGATAAGTTCGTTGCGGATACGATTACGACGGAATGTGTTTTCCTGATTGGTTTCATCTGTACAGTATTCCATCTTTCGTTCTTTCAGAAATTGCAGAATCTCATCTTTGCTGAAAGGAAGCAACGGATGAATTACATCTCCGCTGATGGGAAGAATTCCTTTAAGCCCGGATACCGCCGCACCCCGGAAGAAGCGGATAATCATCGTTTCTGCCTGGTCTTCCCGATGATGCCCCAGAGCTATTTTTTTCAAGTTGTAGGTCTTTTTCAGTTTGTTGAAATAAACAAAACGCAAATCTCTCGCGTTTTCTTCAAGGTTTCCCTGCTTCTGCATTGTAATCCTGTGAATAACAACGTTTATTCCTCGTTGGTGACACAAGTTCTGAATGAATTGTTCATCCCGCCTGGAAGCTTCACCCCGCAGATTGTAGTTAACATGTGCCGCGATTAGATGCAATCGGTATTTTGTACGAAGCATATTAAGAACTTCGAGCAAGCAGGTGGAGTCTGGTCCGCCTGAAACAGCTACAAGGATATTATCCTTGTCATTTATCAGTCCATTTTCCTGAGTAAACGTCTCAAATCTCTGGATGAAATCATCAACAAAGTTCATGTTTCTACTTCCTGCAAAATATAAAGTTAGGGTGTTCGTATCAACCACGCCATGTACGGGGTTCGTAACCATAATAATCTATGGCACTATACCTTACAGTTACCATAGAGATATTCAGGGGTTGGTGTCAAGCAAAAGCGTTGGAAAGCTTTGAGGTTTCGTTTTTTCTGCAATTTCTGAATCTAATTCATTCACATTTGAAGAGAAATTACCTGCAAGGGAAAGCACTGTGTGCCTGCTTAATCCCATTTAATGTAGTAGGATTTGAAAAAGGTGGTGAAGATGTGTAGCGAGAAGGATTTAAATATTTCATCGCATATTTGAAAATATTCAGAGTTAAATTTTTATGTTCTTCTGGCAAACAGGTTTGCCTCATTTTTTGAATCTTTACTGCATTATTCGGGTTAATAGTATTCCTCCTACTCAACTGAGAAGACACTGTTCAACCTAATCTCTTTTATTTCAGC
>JAIOTM010000311.1 GCA_021106755.1 Candidatus Cloacimonadota bacterium
CAAACAAACCTTCTGAGTCTCCTCCAAGGAGGTTTAGTTCATCAGCTTTAAAAATATCATCAATGGAGTTGATTTCTATCCTTTCATCTTTAAGTAAGCCATACTTATCAAGTGATTGACAAGCTCTGTTCTTTTCCTCATCCTCTCTGAGCGTTTTCAAACGGAAGTAAAGCATGTGTTCAGATATATCGCCCATATTTGGCTGGGGTTCCCTTTTATGCTTTTCAAAGAACTCATTGATCATTTGAAAGGATGTAATTAAAAGCTCATCACTGCTTGGAGCTGAAGATCTTTTAGGTTTCACATCAAGCAAACCTAAAGAATCAGAGTCAAATATTTCCTGCAAAGCCTCATTCTTATCCATATTAAGCATCCTGTTTTCGGTTTTGCTTTCTCAGATAGGTAAGACATTCAGCCAACCTTCTTTCCAATGGATCATTTGATATCAGGCTTGGTTCTTTTTTATAGGTCCTTACAAACTCCTGAATTTTAGGCCATAGAATTATTGCTTCCTCAACATCCATATTGATCCTGGTTGCATCAATTGTTTCCTGGATAATTTTTAGAACTTGTGTAGTAACTGATTTAGAGAGGACCTCGAAAGCTTTTTGGAACGGGTTCACTTGGTCAATAAGATCGATATGCAAATCATCAATATTCACAAAAGTGTCGGCCATTCTGATAAAACGTTTGTCTCCAGATTCTTTGATCTCTCCATTTTTAATAACCGAATCAATTACTACATGCTGACGTACCTCTTCGATTTCATCATCAGATAGATCAGGATATCTTATTCTGATAATCTTTGGTATCAGAACTTTGTTAATGACCTCTGGGTCCACATTGCCAGGCATGGCTTTAAGCATAGTGTCATCTTGAAGTATATTTGCTTTCAAATCATTAATGTCTGATTCTATAATCTCTTTGACCCTTTTGGAAGTTGGTTCTTTGAAACCTCTTATTTTAATTACACCTGATTCATCTTCATCATAATCCGAAAGTTTGGTTTTAAACTTCCAATTTGGGGCCAGGACCTGTTCCATCAGCAAGGAAGCTGTAATAGCTTTGAGCATATTGTTTACTGATATTTTCACCTGATCATCGGTTGCATCTGGTTGAGCTATCAAATTCGTGAACTGAGCATGTGTTTTGTTACTGCTGTCCCTAGTAGCACGACCAATTATCTGAATTATCTCTGTCAATGAACCCCTATAACCAACAGTCAAAGCATGTTCACAATAAGGCCAGTCAAACCCTTCCTTTGCCATACCAAGCGCAATGATCAAATCCATATCATCCATTGATTTAATATTTCGTAGGTAATTGACAATCTTATCTCGTTCCTTTGGAGTATCTTCTACTAAATCAGCAACTTTCAGGATTTTGTCATCAGATTTTCGTTTGACGTAGATTACTCCAGTATCAGCACCTTGATTGATCACAGTACCAATTTCATCCAAAATGAAATCGACTTCACTGTGTTTGTCTTTAGTTGATTCCCCAGAGTTGACGCTTGGAATATGTAAAATCGTCTTTTTATCAGTATCCAAGACTTCTAAAATAGCAGATGTGTATTTACCTTGATAAAAATGATAGCCTATTCCAAGTGACTTTAAATAACTGTATCCATTTAGCTGTTCATAATAATTGTATGTGACTTTTTTAAATTTAGCTTCATCTTCTGGCTTCAGAACAGGAACACTATCTCCCCTGAAATAAGATCCTGTCATAGCAATTATATGAGCTGATGACTTCAGCATTATATCGCGTAGTAGTTCTCCCAGACGGCTGTTTACGTCCGCTGAAACATGGTGGAATTCATCAATTGCAAGCAAAACATTATTGAACTTGGATTCATCCAATTCACCACAGGCAAAACGGAGGGTGGCATGTGTACAAATGATAATCCGCTCATCATTGTCCAGAAAATTGTGAAATGCTTCTACTTTGCTTTTACTTCCTTCACTCCCAGGTGTGCAAAGATTGTAAAGGTCATTGGGTTCCCAATTAGCAAAGAAACCATGTGATCTTAAATTCGTCTTTGCAAATGAACTCCCAATAGAACGTTCAGGAACAGCCACGATCACCTTTCGAATGCCTTGATTATTCAATTTGTCCAAAGCCAAAAACATCAAAGCACGAGATTTTCCCGATGCAGGAGGAGCTTTTAACAACAGATATTGTGCATCCCTCGATTCATAAGCCCGAGCTTGCATATCACGCATTCCCATAGAGTTGATTTTTGTACTTTCACCTGTTTGACCGTATGTTACGTGTACTATATCTGTCATATTATCTCTCCTGTTCCTCAGAAGTCGTTTTCTCATAGAGCTTAAACAAATACTCTAAACGTTCCTCATCACTTTCAAAAGGCTTACTGCGATAGCAACGCTCCACAGCCAAATCATTCAGTCGATGTGCCTCTCGTAAACCTTCAGGCATTTTATCTGGATCGTAGAGTTGGGCTATGGTTTTTTCAGGATGTTTTTCTCTTTCTTCTAAAATACGGAAGACACATTGTGTAATTTCCTGTTTGCGTTGATCGGAGATGGGGGGTAAAGGGAATGAATTGTAACAAACACCAGCAGAATATCTAACATCTGTTCTCAGTCTACCACCAACAGCTTTTACCCAAGCCATATGAATTTTGGAAGATAATACTCCGAACAAATATGGTTCACTATCAAAAACAGCTCGCGCTGAGTTTGGAATGACTTCACCTTTACTTAAAAAACCAAGTGTTAAATACTCTCGTCTTTCTGAAGTAACAATAGGAACAAGAAGAGATGGTTTATCTTTGTGCCTATACTCTGTAAATCTGTGAGGAGTTGTGGCAGTTTCGAATGTTTGCCCCCTTTTACTACCCTCTCTGAATTTCTTAACATTTTCAAGTCTTTTTTGAATAAAAGGTATTGAATTAGCTAAATCTAATTGGGAATCCTCAATCCACAGACAATATCGCTCGATTCCTCTGACAAACTCTACAGAACCAACGAAAAGTCGAAAAAGATTTTTTGCTTCAGGACATAAATCAATTACTTCTGCTCGCTCTTCTGGAGTTATCATTAGGTAACCACCGTCATATGCACTACTTCCAAGCGAAATTCTTGGAAATTGTGATATTGGATTGGTCAGTTTAGTAACAAAAATGTTCCTCGAAGGGCTCAAGTACGCATTGATATTTGCTACCTCAGATTTTACATTATCAGTAAAAAGGTATTTTGGAGAGTTTATCTTTGGTCTTAATCCAATAATAACACAAGTTATACCTGCATTTGATTTGGCACTATTGTTCCAATTAAATGATTGGTGAGCAAAACCAATTTCAACATTCATTCCGTTTAATATATGTGGCCAAAATAGTGCAACTTGCTCTCCTTGAATTATAGAATTTGTTGAAACCAAACCAAGTTTTGCATTTTTATCTTGTAAATAATTTGCACCCAAATAAAACCAGCAAGTGATGTAATCAAGTTTTTTAATGTTTTCCTTATCATGGAACACAAAATCCATATCTGATTTTTGTTCTTTTGTTTGTTGAAGAAATCCTAAATAAGGCGGGTTCCCTAAAATATAGACCTCAGTTCCTTCCTTCTTCGGGCAAACCTCTTCCCAATCAATCCTACAGGCATTTCCTTGCACAATATTTCCTGATTCTTTAAGTGGCAGAGTTGGATTGGTGCGGCCAAACTCATTAAAGAATTCCACGTTCATCTGGTGTTCTGCCAGCCAGAGGGAGAGTTGGGCAATCTCATGAGCGAAATCATCTATTTCGATTCCAAAAAATTGCTTCAATGAAATACCTGAAATCGGGAGGGCACTACGCTGTTCTTTGAATATTTCCATCTCCAATTTACGTAGTTCTTTATAGGCAATGACCAAAAAGTTACCACTGCCACAAGCAGGATCGAATATCTTGATGTTTTGCAATCTTTTAAGATATTCATTTCTCTTCTTCTGGTTGCCCTTGGCCTTCTCGAAATCCTCTTTTAAGCCATTGAGGAAAAGTGGCTCAATTACTTTCATGATATTAGGCACAGATGTGTAATGGACCCCAAAACCACCACGTTGTTCCGTAGATATAACTGCCTGCATCATGGACCCAAAAATATCAGGATTTATGACAGACCAATCCAGTTCTCCGCTATCAATAATAGCCCGATGTGACCGCCTAGTAAATTTTGGCATTTGCAGTCTTTGTCTGAACAAGCCACCATTTACGTAAGGGAAAGCATTAAGGTATGCAGACAAATCCTGGCGGTCTTTTTCGGGAGTGTTAAGAACAACAAACAGTTTGTCCAAATAAGCATCCAAGTCACTTCCATCACCTTGAGTATGTGAAGAAACAGCATTAGTAAATTGGCCTTCTTCAAAAATGTTAGTATCTTCAGCAAA
>JAIOTM010000371.1 GCA_021106755.1 Candidatus Cloacimonadota bacterium
CAAAATCACTTAAATATGGTGGAAAAAGAGTACCTTGATCTTGAACATAAGGTTTATATTTCATGGCTACATCATATTAGACAATGTTTTTTTGGCAATAAACTTTTAGGGCTGTGGGACAGCCCCATGCCCGTAGGGCAGAGGGTTATTCTTCATCTCAAATTGACCGTTTTTACACAGTCATCTGCGACCAGTTTGTAGAGATTATTTGCATTATCAGTCAAGATTTCTCTTAGTGTCATGTCAGGATTGGCATGACAATAGTTTCGTTGTTACCCTTTCAATCCGCTTGAAGCTACACTGGCAATAATCTGTTTCTGTGCGAACAGGAACAAGATAATCAACGGTAGAATGCTGAACGTGGAAGCAGCCATTAACAGCGTTGTCATAGAGGATGATTCCTGAGCAAAATAGCTCAAACCAACCTGAAGTACACGCCGGGCGGGGCTGTTTGTCATAACAAGTGGCCACATAAAGCTGTTCCAGCTTCCGATTATTGAGAATATTGAGGCAGTGGCAATAACCGATTTGGAAAGAGGTAACACGATTTGCCAAAGTATTCGAAAACGACTGCAACCATCTATGGAAGCCGCGTCAAACAGGTCTTGCGGTATAGTCTTAAATTGTTGTCGAAGCAGAAAAATCGTAAAGATATTAGCTATCCAGGGAATAATAAGTGCCTGATAGGTGTCTATCCAACCAAGCTTATCAAGAAATATATAGGATGGGATTAGATAAATAGGTTGCGGAACCATCATCATGCTTACAAAGAGATAGAAGAGAGCGTCTTTGCCAGCAAATTTCATTCTGGCAAACGCGTAAGCAGCAAGCGAACTGGTTATCATTACCCCAAGTAAAGTAAGAACCGAGACAAAAATCGTATTCAGGAAATACCTGCCGAAGGGTACTTTCTTAAATGCTGTTTGAAAATTCGCCCAGTGAAAATTAAGCTCCCGCCTGTGCTCAATGGCATTACCCGGTACTCTGGCGTATGCTCGCTCAATGTTACCAAACTCGTCAAAGATATGCACGAAGGTGCTGTCACCGTCAGCTTTGAGGATTTTCACGACATAGTCGCCTTCAGTAGCGTGATAAACATGGTAATCATCAATCGGGATAAAGCCGACATTTCCTTTATTAACTTCTAATTGAGATTTGAACGCAGTTGTAATCATCCATAAAAACGGAACAATCATTGAGAGTCCGCATAAACCCAGAACTATATAAATTACAGACTGGCTGATATACCGCATTTTTTACACCTTTATCTTGCCGTCTAACACTGGCATATCCCCTAAGTGGCTGATTTGTCCCCAGCTGAGAAGTTTCCAGTTGCTATTGACTACTTCAAACTCGTGGATTGCGGCATTAAGCAAAGACCAACTCCGCACAATATCTAAAGGTAAATCAAATGTATGTCGGAAACAACTATCCAAAACACCACCATGGGTGATTATCGCGACTTTACGATGTCGTCTGGCAATAGTTTCGATAAAATTAATACATCGATGATGTTTCTCGCGGGTGCTTTCACCTTCGGGAATAACATAATCGGGATTCCGCTTGATGAACTCAGCATGTACATCGGGATACTTCTCGTGAAGTTGCTCTATCGTATGCCCTTGCAAGATTCCGAGATTCCGTTCGCGCAGGCGATTATCCAATATCGGTTCAATATTGCATTCCCGCCCAATAATCCGGGCTGTTCTCGCGGCACGTTGTAAATCACTGCTGTAAATCGCTTCGCAGGCGTATTCGGGGAAAACCTTAGCTATTAAGGTTGCCTGCTTCAGTCCCGCTTTACTAAGTTCCGAGTCCGCGTGCCCTTGCCAGCGGCGTTCAATATTCCAGGTGGTTTCACCGTGTCTTACTATAACAAGTTTACAACAATGATTCATTAATAATGCACTCGCTTTTCCAGTTTCTTCTGTAACAACGTTAAGGATAAAATAACCACAAACAATGCCAGAGCGATAGCACTGCCATAACTCAAATCCGCACTTTCGCCAAACGCTTTATCGTAGATGTAAAAGACAATCACTTTCGTTGTTCCCAGTGGTCCTCCGGCAGGTGGTCCTGTCATCAGGTAAACCTGCGAGAAAACCTGAAATGTAGTTATTGTGGTCATCATCAAAACATAATAAGTAGTGGGAGAAACCATTGGGATTGTGATACCGAAAAACTGCTTCACCTTATCAGCACCATCAATAGAAGCTGCTTCATAATATACTTCGGGAATATTTTGCAGTCCGGCAAGATAAATTATCGTATTATACCCCAAAGAACGCCATACAGTTACTGAAATTATACAAAATAACGCGAGAGATGGTCCTCCCATCCAGAAAGGTAAATCTATCCCGACTGAACCAGCCATCAGTTCAAAAACACCCCGACTTTCCGCCAGCCAGCCGAGGGGTGCAATTCCAATCTTACCCAACGCGAAATTAAATAACCCGCTTTGTTGACTGAACATGATTTTCCAGACAATAGATACTGCTACAAGAGAGGTGACAGTTGGAATAAAATAGACTGTCCGGAACAGGGAGCGCAACCACTTGATATTGTTCAACATTGACGCAAACAGTAACGATAGAATAATCGTAGTTGGAACAACCATTATCACAAGCCAGAAGGTGTTAGCCATGGATTGCCAGAATTCAGGGTCAAGAAAGAGGTGCCCGTAGTTTGCCAGCCCGATAAACTCTCCCCGCCCGGTCATTGCCCACTTGAAAAAACTGATTATAAACGACAGCACTATCGGGATTAACCGAAACATGATTATAACAATTGCCGCCGGCAATATATATAGATAAGGGGATAGCTTTTTTGTCATTTACAGATACTCCGTGTGACCGTTACTGGTGAAATCACGAATCAGGTCTTCTCTTACTTATCATCCGTGAATCTTTTGAGTTATACTATTAATACCAGACTCCGTTTCCGCGGGAATTGTCAACCAATCTTTACCTGCTTCCGGGATGAAGGAAATAAGAGGAAGGATTTCTCGGTTCGAGACTGTTCACTCTAACTCCTTTTCTTTCCGTATAGACATTTAGAAGTTGATAGACCAAGTGC
>JAIOTM010000044.1 GCA_021106755.1 Candidatus Cloacimonadota bacterium
GATAGACCCCATAAGCAGTAAGAAGCCTTTGCCCTGCCTGCGAGTGTTGCCAGGAAAGATAAACAGCACCATTTGAAAACTGTGCTGTAAGATTATGAGGTGGCTGATAAGAGGCAGAATCCACCGTTACTACTACATGGTTGGTGCTGTCCGATTCTATTGTATTGTAGAGGGCTACAATGTAGTATTCGTGCGAACCTGCTTCTACGTTGGTGTCTGTTATCTGAGTGTTAACGGGATCGTCTATATCGCCAGCCCAGAGGCTGTCGCGGTAAACACGATAGCCAGTTAAACTACAATTAAACAATTGCGGTTCGTCCCAGTTTAGCAGTACATCTGTTAAGCTAACCTGTGCAGTAAGGTTTTGCGGCGGGAAAATTGGTAGGTACTCGTAAGCTCCAATATCTGCAACGGCTATGCCGTCGTTATCGCCATCCCAAACACGCTCGTTGTAAACTATATCCCATGGTAAAGCAGTTGCGGGGTCACCCGCGTCTATGCAGGGGGAGGAGGACCGTAAAGCGTACGGATGAGATCCGATATCCCTGAAAACAGGATTGCTATCTATATTGTTATACCCATAATAATATGGTGTCGGACTTGATAGATGTATTGATGCATTCCCGCCATCTATGTTGTTGTAATCAATATATATATTGGAGAGCGGATCACCATTTAACGAACTTAGAACGATTTCGATTGAGTTATTATTCCGAAGGATACAATTTCGCATATCAACTTGCCCTATAAGCTTGACAGTTCCATATAGGGTAGTATTATTATAGAAAGTGCAGTTAGCAATTTGTCCATATCCTCCATGCTTGGCAATCACACCTGACACATAATCGGAAGTGTTATTGCAAAACAGGCTGTTTCTAATTCGATAATCTGGCACGATTGAATTTGATCCGGTTCGACAAATAACAGTAGAACTACCAGAATGGTTAGTAGAATTACAGTTTCGAAAAACACTATTATCAATTGTTACAGTGTAAGCGGAAGCTGCTTCTATTGCACTAATATCCTCGCTAGTCAAATTCTCAAAAAGGCAATCTTCAATTCTCAGATTTGATGCGTATGACTTGATTCCGGCAGTTCTATCCAAAGCAACAAGGTTTCGGAACGTACAATTTCGGAAAATCACTTCGCTGTGAATATCAGAAATCTTAACTCCAGGCCCATCTGTGGATTGAACATCTGTAAACAACATGTTTTCAATTAGTACTGTCCCCGGCAAATCCGAAGGTCCGATTGACAAGAGACTTGCTTGATAATTCATAGTATTTCGAAGGGTGAAATTACGTATGCTTACCGGATTATTGAGCAGTGAAACGTAGAGTAGGGTGTTGTTGTAGTTATCCCCATCCAGAATAGTTCCACCATTTGAATCGCCAGTTAAAGTTATGAAACGTTTAGTTGTAACCGGGAAAATTTGATTGTTCAATGATCCGGAGTAAATCCCTGGAGCACAGTGTATAGTACGTTCAATATGGTTATCCGGTTCAATAATACGCATTGCGTAAAGAATTGATTGAAGCGGATTATCAGGAGTGATTCCTGTGTTGCTGTCATCTCCATCCGGGGCAACATATAAATCGTGTGCGACTGTGTTATAGTAACCATTCAGTATATCATATGTGTAAAGGTTACCATTGTATGTATGTGATTTTGTACCATTAATAAAGTATTGGGCAGGTTCAAGAACGGAGAAAGTATCTAAAATGACATCTTGAAGCATGGTTGCATTGTAGAAGAAGATATCTTGTCCATTCAACGCCCTGTTACGATAGACACTGCAACGTTTTATAGGATCGAACGTTAATTGATAATCATCAGCGGCACGAATACCACCTCCACCTTCATTACATACATTATCCCTAATACTGGTATCTGAAAAATATGTGTTGCTGGCAACCGTGTAAACACCACCACCCAGGTTATGATGGATAACACAGTTTGAAATGCAAGCATAATCAATATAAGGTATTCTGACACCTCCACATCCAGAGCCTGCTCCATTTGTAAATGTTAAGCCATAAAGGGTTACTGAACCAGAGGCACCAGACACAGTTAGACATGTTCCACTGAGACTACCGTCAATAATTGTGGAATAGCGATACTGATCGAGACCTGTAGTTAACTCCTGAGAAGCCAATGTGATAGATATGTACCAAGTTGTCAAATGCTCGTAGTACGTACCTGAATGTACCAGAACAGTGTCACCTGATGCGGAAGCATCAATGGCATTCTGGATAACGGTAAAATCTCCCTGACCGTCCTGCCGGACGGTGTGGGTTGTGCTAAAAAGAGAGAGAGTGACCAAGAGAAAGAGCAATATTATTGTAGTACGCATGTCAGGCTCCTTTGTTATAGAAATGCAATTACCTACCTTTCCTAAATCCTATCATTTCAATACTATAGGGCAATGAGTTGCGTGTCAAGAACTTTCTTTTTTTTATTTATAAGAAAAGAGTACCGACAAGTCGATACTCTCTTTGTAATCAGAAGGTTGAATAGCTGTTATTGTAGTAGAAGCATCTTACGGATGAATTTCTGTCTGCCAATTCGCATACGGTAGAAATAGACTCCTGAAGCACTACTTTTGTTATTATTGTTTTTACCGTTCCAGATAATCTTGTGGTTTCCCCGACAATAAACATCATTAGCAAGCTGAGTAACCCGTTGTCCGCGAATGTTGTAGATGTCCAGAGTTACCGGAGTGTTGTTATTCTTCACGCTGAAGCGGATAGTTGTTTCGGGATTAAACGGATTGGGGCTGTTTCCAAACAGCATATCTTCGAACGCTATAGTGTTGTCTTCATTATCAATTGTCTCTGTCCAGCCATGTGCGGGCAGAGTATTTGCCTGATGAAACAGGTCATTGCTTGTAACTATTAAATCGGCTATAAAATTACCTTCTTGCAATGGTATGAAAGTGACGCTGAAAACAGCAGTTTCGGACGGTTGGACAGAGTACGTGACATTACGGGTTCTTTCACCGCTGGGGTATGGTGCTACCCAAAACGGACTACTTGTCTGGATTTCGCCGCTCATAGGAGCGTTTCCGAGGTTTATAATCATGATTTGCTGTTCTTCGCTTTCACCAACAGGAACCTGCCCAAAGTTAAGCTGCTGGGGGTCTATCATAAATGAAGGAGCTATAGCAGGTGTTCCGGGCGGTAAATGGAGAGCATCTATCCAGGCTGTGTCGTAGCCGGAACTTGCTGCCTGATCTTTCGAGTAAGCCTATGTGAAATTATGTGGTCCGGGTTGAACTGGGTAAGATTCTTCTGACCAACTGACCTCTCCGTCCCAACGCTCCATTTCTGTTCCATTAATGCTGAAACTAAGGTAGTCGAAGTTATCATCAGGGTCCTGCTCGCAGGATACTTGCCTGAAGAAGCTGATATCACCGCCCTGCATCAGGTTGATACTCAGCGAGAGTACAGTTGTCTGCTCATGGGAAATGAATCCTGCCCGGGCACAGTATATTCCTTCGTAGGGGTTTACTGTAGTAGTTACCCAGGGAGTGCTGCCACTGTCTTCCCAGGGAAGCCGGGTAAGAGTGTTTGTTTCAAAATCATCTCCGAAATAACCTACACAAAGCACAAACTGAAGATTCCGTTGCCATCCGTTGTCAGAAGAAATCTGCATTTCAACCAGAGTGAGATTACCCGGGGGAGCGTTGTCAGAAGCAGTAACATTGAATAAGAGAAAATCTTCTCCATTAATGTACAACATATCCATGCTGTCAGAATCGTTATTAAAAGTGATGTTCGCGTCTGTATTGGTGATTGTCGCGCTCATATTGCCAATAGCGGCACTACCGGTATTTTGAATATAAACCCGGAAATCAGAGGTTTCGCCCGGATCAAGCAGATGCTCGGCGTAATCCATGATTAACACATTAGTAACGTTAATCTCCGGTGCGAACGCTGTCAGCCGAAGCTCGCGAGTCCAGCTATTGGAATCAGTTTCGATAGTCAGTGTAATAACAATTTCGTGCTGGTCAGGTATTTCCGGGCTGATTGTTAACACCAGATCGTCCGGTAATTGAAAATCACCCAAGGCGGGAATTGTACCTGGTGTGTCGAATTGCGTGGTAGAAACTGTAATCCAGGGGTCATTTTCCGAAATAGCAACTGAGTTCAGAACAGCATCCTGATTACCGAGATTGGACAGAGTAACGGAAACCTGGGCTGACTCCCCAAACTCAATAATATCATTACTGCCTGAGACAACATCCACATTCCCCAAAACTACATAAGCTTCTAACGAGGGAACAACGAGAATTGTGCCGTAGTAGATATCGTAGTTGTGCGCAGTTATCATCACATCA
>JAIOTM010000315.1 GCA_021106755.1 Candidatus Cloacimonadota bacterium
GTAACGATGAAGCAGACAAAGCTGTATGGCTGTCCAACACCCGCAAATTAGAGGAAGCCGGAGTGCCCGGAGTAGAGTACTCGCTCTCCTGCCCACAGGGAGGTGACGGTACCGAAGGCGACATTGTAGCTCAAAATCCTCAGCTTTCGGCAAAGATTGTGGAATGGGTGATGGAATACTCCAATCCTGAAATCCCTAAATTATTTAAGTTAACCGGAGCGGTAACTTCTATTGTGCCAGTGCTCAGGGCAATTAAAGAAATTTTTGATAAGTATCCAGATAAGAAAGCAGGTATTACTCTGGCGAATACCTTTCCCGCGCTTACTTTTCGCTCCCGCGAAAACGGCTGGGACGAAGGCGTACTCGTTGGACTAAGCGGTGATGGCATTAAAAATATCTCAAATCTAACTCTGGCAAACGCCGCTTCCATGGGCTTGCATATCTCTGGCAATGGAGGAGCTATGGACTACAAAGCCGCCGCCGACTTCCTCGCTCTCGGAGCGGAGACTGTCCAGTTTTGCACCGCTCCCACCAAATATGGTGTGGGCTATATTCAGGAGTTGAAGGAGGGTTTGTCTTACTACATGCACCAAAAGGGAATTGCCAGCGTGAAAGAATTAATCGGGTTCGCGCTACCAAATCCGGTAACAGACTTTATGGACTTGAGTGGTATTAAAAAAATATCCGATACAGACAAAGATTTATGTGCTTCCTGCGGAAACTGCATCAGATGCCCATACCTCGCAGTTTCGCTGTCGGATGATGGAATCCCCAAAACCGACGCGGAACGATGTATAGGATGTGGAATCTGCGTACAAAAATGTTTTACAGGTGCTATGTTTATGCGGGAAAGAACATCGGAAGAAGCCGGGAAATTGAAGGAATGAACAATGAGAATTAAAATAATCGGTGGAATAATAATCACTCTTGATTACGACAACATGGTCTTATACAATCACGATGTAATTATAAACGATGAAATTATTGAAAGCATTGTCCCAACCGGAAGACCTTCAGGCGATTTTGACACTACAATTGATGCTTCTGGCAAAGTGGTTATGCCGGGTTATATCAACGCTCACATGCACTTTTACTCAACTATGGTACGAGGTTTGGGGAAAGCCAAGCCTGCCGATGATTTCATTGGCGTACTGGAAAATCTCTGGTGGCGATTAGATAAAAAGCTAACCCTCGAAGATGTTTATCTCAGCACTCAGGTAATGTTGCTTGAAGCAATCAAAAAAGGTTGCACAACGTTTATCGACCACCACGCAAGCCCCTATGCTGTTAGCGGCTCACTCGACGAAATTGAAAAAGCTTTCAAAAATACTGGCTTACGGGGATGCCTTTGCTACGAGCTTTCCGACCGGGATGGTGACAAAATTGCCGCCGAAGGTTTGCGCGAAAACGCTCGTTTTATCCGCAAATGCGCGGGAAACCAATCACAGATGATGTCCGCTTTGTTCGGGCTACACGCCTCTTTTACCTTGTCGGACAAATCTCTTGATGAAGCAGTCAGACTCTCTTCGGAATTCGATGCTGGCTTTCATGTTCATGTCGCCGAAGCTGAGAGCGATCAGATTACAACCAAAAAACTTACGGGCAAAAGTGTTGTCAGACGACTCTATGATGCTGGTGTTCTTGGAAAGAAAACCATCGCCGCTCATTGTATTCATATTTCAGATGAAGAACGCCGTCTTCTCGCCGAAACAGACACGATTGTTGTTCATAATCCGCAGTCGAATCTTAATAACGCCGTCGGCATCGCCGACACTCTCGCCCTCGCCAGACAAGGCATTTTAACCGGGCTTGGCACAGATGCCATGACAGTTGATATGCCTCAGGAGCTTAGGGTTGCTCTTTGGGCACAACATTTCAATCAAAACAATCCAACCTGCGGATTTATGGAAACTGCTGATTTATTATATAAAAACAATGCTGTTATAGCCGGCCGGGTTTTTGATGGTCTTAAAACCGGAATTCTGAAAGAGGGATTCGCCGCTGATGTAATCCTGTGCGACTACTTCCCCCCCACTCCGTTAGATAACTCAACTGCGTTGGGACACCTTATATTTGGTATTTCGGAAGCAGTAGTTGACACAACAATCTGCAATGGCAGAATATTAATGCTTAATCAGAAAATTCAGTTAGATTTAGATGAAAACGAGATATGCGAACGTAGCAGGGAATTATCCCGCCAGTTATGGGAAAGATTTTAGGAGATTTTCAAATGAGCGTTTACACAGAAATCTACAGGCAAGCCAAAAAACTTGAGCCACAAATTGCCGATTTTCTCTCACGGCTGGTGCAAACACCATCTTTCTCCATGAAAGAACAGGATGTTGTGCAGGTAATCAAAGCCGAGATGGAAAAAATAGGGTTCGATGATATATGGATTGATGCCCTTGGCAGCATTATCGGATGGATCGGCAACGGTCCCCGCCTCATTGCCTTTGATGCCCATATAGACACGGTTTATCCCGGCAATGCCGACAACTGGGAAACTCCTCCTTTTAGTGGCATTATCAAAGACGGCTATGTTCATGGTCGAGGTACTGCCGACCAGAAAGGCGGACTTGCTTCAATGATTTACGCCGCCAAGCTGATTAAAGAACTCGATTTAAATCACAACTTTACAATCCTCTTTACTGGCACTGTAATGGAAGAAGACTGCGATGGCATAGCCTGGGAGCATCTTATAACCGAAGACAACGTCAAACCGGAGCTTGTAGTCAGCACCGAGCCAACTTCCTTAAACATCTATCGGGGACATCGGGGGAGAATGGAAATGACTGCCGAAATTCGGGGGACATCCTGTCACGGTTCCGCACCGGAGCGAGGTGACAACGCAATCTACAAAATGGCTCGTTTTGCTCTCGAAGTGGAAAAGCTCAATGAGCGTCTCGCGAACGATTCTTTCCTCGGAAAAGGGACAATTACCGCTTCAATTATGAAATCGGACAGCCCCTCGCAATGTGCTGTTGCTGATTATGCCTTTCTTCAGGTGGACAGGCGTTTAACACAAGGTGAGACAAAAGAACTTGCTGTAGAGCAACTACAGGAATGTGCAACACTCGCAGGCGTAGAAGCATTAGTGAAAGTGCTTCGCTACGAAGAAAAGGCATATACAGGCAAACAGTATCCAGTTGAAAAATATTACCCTACCTGGGTTCTGCACGAAAACTCGCAATACATAAAGGCGGCTGATACAGCTTTTCAGTCGATTTTCAATAAAAAACCGATAATTGACAAATGGACTTTCTCGACTAATTGTGTCTTTATTATGGGTAAGCATCCACATATTAAGTGTATGGGATTTGGTCCCGGCGATGAAGATCAGGCTCATGCTCCTAACGAGCGTATAAAAGTATCGGATCTCGGAGACGCAACCGCGTTTTACGCGGCACTTGTCGCTCAACTGGATGGCGTTGAATGAGTTATTTCGACAATGGAGCTCAATATAAATGCTCACAATGCGGTAGAAAGTTTCCAATAACCGAAATACATTATCTCTGCGAGGATTGTGGACGTAACTGGCAGACAGGCACTCCATTAACCGGAGTACTCGAAACAATCTTCGATTACGATTTAATATCTGAGTATTTAGATACTATAGAACCGGACTGGAGTCTGCTCTCGGCAATCGATAATCTTTACTTCCCGAACTATCCTGTAGGAAAAACTCCGTTTGTTTACGCTCAAGACCTTAGTAATGAGCATAATTTATATATAAAATTCGAGGGAACCAACCCCAGCGGCTCGCTTAAAGACAGAGCTTCATTCCTCGTAGTCGCTCAGGCATTGCAGTTTGGCAATAAAGAGATTGTCTGTGCCTCCACAGGCAATGCTGCTTCGGCTCTGGCATCTGTTTGTGCGGCTGCCAGGATAAAGGCAATTATTTATGTCCCTGCTTCTGCTCCCAGAGCAAAGTTGGTGCAAATGCAACTCGCCGGGGCAGATGTGCGAAAAATTGATGGCTCTTACAATGATGCTTTCGCCGCATCAATTGAACATACAAAGAAGCATGGTACATTAAATCGCAATACTTCCTATCACCCGCTTACAATAGAAGGAAAGAAAACTGTCAGCTTCGAGATTTTCCAGCAAAACAACTTCTATAATCCAGATTACATCATTGTCCCGGTGGGAGATGGTGTAATACTCGCTGGAGTGTATAAAGGATTCTGTGACCTTTTTCAAATTGGAGTTATCGACCGCTTACCTTGCCTTATAAGCGTCCAGGCGGAAAGCTCCGATGCTGTTAACCGTTACATAGAAACAGGCAATTACTCCGATGCTGAGAATCCCACCACTTTAGCGGACTCCATCAGCGTTAAAACTCCAGCTAATCTTTACATGGCTGCCAAAGCAATTAAGCAGACACAAGGTTTAACTGTTACCGTTTCCGATGAAGAAATTTTTCCTGCTCAAAAGGAGATGTTCCGCAAAACCGGTATCTTTGCCGAACCTGCCGCGTCCGCTTCAATGGCAGCTTACACAAAACTGAAATCCGTTCTGGAACCCGACTCACAAGTAGTGCTACTCGTTACCGGGCACGGGCTTAAAGATATTGAGAGTATCCCAGATGAATGAGTTTCTTATTAAAAATGTCCGCATTGTAAATCCCGATTCTGTAATTGATGGCGATATTCTAATCAAAAATGGGTTAATAGAGGATAGTGGCAGTAACTTATCTTCTCCCACCGCAAAGGTAATCGAAGGTAATGGCAAATTTGCCTTCCCCGGCTTTATAGATTTTCATGTTCATTTGCAGGACAAAATTGGAGATTACAAAATCGCTGATTCTTTTGCTGTAGGCACTCAAGTAGCCCTGCAATGGGGAATTACGACTATTGGTAGTTTCGTTACTCAAACAAGTACTGAAACACTTTCTGAAGCAGTAGCCAAAGCCAACGCCAAAGTAAAGGGGCAACTATATACAGATTTGCAGTGGCGTTTAACGCCAATCACATTCGATAATTCTTCCATGAACGATATTTTCAAACTGATTGAGTCAGGTTACAGTGTTTTCAAATTCTTTACAACATA
>JAIOTM010000205.1 GCA_021106755.1 Candidatus Cloacimonadota bacterium
ACGATTTTCAATTGGAAATGGAAGATGAATGAAATGTGATTTATGTTGTATAGTTATTTTGGAAACTCTATACTAGCTTTTGACGGCTTAATAAATGGTGGTACTCCGAATAATCCACCCATTGTCAAAATAGTCGAGAATAACGGGAATTCAACCTATAAAAATAAGAATTTTGGATTTGACATCTCCAATACATGCTCAATGGGTTTTTGGACTAACACAGATACAGGAGATGACATCGTTAACTTTAGAATTTATAAACAAGAACCTCCGTACTATAATACTCCTTCTCCTAAGGCTTTCTATAGGGACGATATTACTTTAGAAATTTACTATGATTTGCATCTTCAAACCTCTCAAACTGGTCCCGATTTTACAGCCGGTGTTGATTTTTCAGGTGCGATTAATGTTCTGAAGCAAGCCCAAAGAATGCATAGTTTTATGGGAAATAACGGTAATGGTTTCCCTTTACTTCAAGAGTACTGGATATACAGTGATTTGGGTGAGTTATCAAACGACTCTTATAGCGAAACTTTTGATATTTATCAAAATTTTGCTAAACTTGATAGGATTCCTCCACTTATTGTTATTGGAGGAGAGAAGCACGATGACAATAACAATAGTAATATTGATTGTTTTCAATGGAATAATAGTGTAATTCTACATGAATTAACTCATCTTTATCAATACATCGGAGCGAATATGTCTGTTAATCCAACTGTCGGACATACAGATCATGCTGGAACCGATTGGCATATGTATGAACCCGATATCTGTTTAAAAAGGGCTTACCTTGAAGCAATGGCAACATCTCTTCCGACTATCATCATGACTGAATCAAATCTTTTTAATAGTTGGGACTCCCCAGGTCATGTTGATGTAAATACTCTGGACGGCAGTTTTTTTATCACTTCTTTTAACGATGAATCTGATTGGTATCATGATAACAATGCCTTTAATGATCACATATTAGATTTAGAGTTACTACATCCTCCGTGGTCGGGCACTTCATATCCTAATAGAATTGTTGCAGATATTGCTTCTTTTTTGTGGGATTTGTACGATGATATACCTGAAGATCTGTGGCATTTAGACGACAGCATCATGAATTTTCCAATATCAGATATAATAGATGTAACAATGAATTATTCTCCCAGAACGATGAAGGGTTTTCTGAATGCTTTTCATATAGCATTTATTGTAGGGAATGACAATCTTCAAGTCGAGTACGATGACCTCGTTTTTAGTCACATGCTTGAATACACTTTTAGCGTAAATCTTATCTATCACTACCCAGATGATTTTCTAGGAATGTCTATTCAGGAAGCAATTGATTCTCCTATGATAGTTGATACTGATGCGATAATAATTGCCCCGGGGACATACTATGAGAATATTGTGTTAACAAAGGACATTCACCTCTGGAGCGAATTTGTTGAAACAAGTGATATCACAGATATTGAACAGACCATCATTTCAGCTCAAGATTCAAATTTGCCCGTTATTTCAGTCCATTATAAGATATTGGATATAGTTGGAATTACTGTGACGAATGGATCAACCGGTATTGATTGTGTTGACGGAAATTGCACTATTTCCAATTCAATAATAACAAGTAATGGGCTGGGGATAGCAGCTAGCGATGCTGACTATTTTCGGGCTGAAGATACTGAGATATCTAATAATGCTGCACAGGGTATTCATGCATCTTTCGATGGACGACCTGTATATAGTAATGTCCAATTAGTAAATTGTAAAATTTTCAACAATGGACTTACAGCGTATCCTGATAACAATGGAATTGATATTATGTATGGATCTGTAGATAGATGTACAATTGTTAATAATGTAGGTTTTGGCATTGCTTCTGCATCGGGTCTTTACTTGACTAATTCAATTGTGCGGGGAAATGGCTCAGGTTCATTCGATAACGGAAATTGGATAATTGCTTCTTATTCAAATATTGAAGTACCTACTGGTGTTTTTACTGGTGAAGGTAACATAAATTCTGATCCCTTGTTCACTGATGAAGCAAATAACGATTTTACGTTAGTCTGGGACACCACCGACATGTCCCCCTGCATAGACACGGGAAATCCTGATGAAGATTACAAGGATGCGGACGGCACCCCCGCCGACATGGGCTATTACACAGTTGAAGCTCACGATTATAATATAATGTCCTTTAATTCCGGCTGGAACTGGTGTTCTTTACCCGCGCTTAACATAGTTACCGACAACACCGTAATCCACAATAAGATGACTGCTTATGGGTTTGTCGATTTTGAGGCAACAAACTCTGTTCTGAACACGATAAAGTGGAACTATAATGGTGTAGATTCATATACCTATGTTGGTACACCCTACTTTGAGTGGCAATCTCAAACCGAAAAATTCTATAGCGTTAAAGGTTACAAATTCCTGTTAAACCCGGGAGAGACTGGGGACATGCGGGTAATTGGTAAAAGAGAAGACCCGGAAACGGATGTAACGCTTTATTACCCAATTACATGGGTTGGGTATTTCCTGGAAGAATCCCGGCCAGATATCTTTGAGGCTTTAGGGGAAGAGACAGTTGATAAACTAATCAGTATTCAGAGCCAGAACTGGTCTTTTAGCTGGGATGGTGAAAGCTGGTGGGGTCCAGGCTATAGCGATATAAAATATGGTGAAATGGTCTCGCTTAAATTAAATTCAGACTATGCTAACCAAGATCCCCAGATTTTCCAATGGGTTCAGCCGGAAGGACGGACAGAGGATATTCCAGAACGCCCTGTTGCGCAGCATTTCATTTGGATAGAAGAATCGGATTATGTTTCTTTGTGTGTTTTATTCGATTCTGTCAATCGTCCTGAAGAAGTTGCTGTTTACGCGGGCGACCAGTGCATGGGTGCTTGCGCGGTAACATCTGCGGATTCTTTAGCCCAGATTTGTGCTTACATACTTGATGAAAACGACCAATACGATGACTCTAATCTAAGCTTTGTCTTTTACTTCGAAGATCGTAGTGAGACACAAAGCTTCGAGACCTATAAAATCAAAGAATTTGATAAAGATATCTATTACTCCGGCGTAATCAATACAGGGAACCTTGCTGAAGACTTTTACATCGTCTCTATGCGCAAAGGCGATTCCAGCTCTATTCCACCTCCATTGGTTATGGATATGTACTCATATCCCAACCCATTCAATCCCAGCACACATATTCGGTATGATATCCCTGAAGCATCAGATGTTTCACTAAGTATCTACAACATAAAAGGACAGTTAGTAAGCACGCTTGTTAACGATTACCATGAAGCAGGCAACTATCTGACCGAGTGGAAAGGTACCAATACAAATGGTAAATCTGTTGCCACTGGTGTTTATTTTGCTCGTCTAAAAGCAGGCTCTACTGTCAAAACTCAAAAACTGATGTTGCTGAAATAAGATGGAATTTCTCTCTTTCTTAGCCCCTCTCTTTGTGAAAGAGAGGGTACAAGACTGTATTCAGTCGGGTCTGTAAAGGGAATTTTAAACTGGTACAAAAGTGGAAGTTTATTCTGGTACAAAAATTCCACTTTTTCACGCTTATGTTTTTCTTGATTTCTTTTTTCTTTCCCTCCGCCTGTAATGAGCCCGTAGGGC
>JAIOTM010000246.1 GCA_021106755.1 Candidatus Cloacimonadota bacterium
GACTCGGTGGATGGTTTACCATCAACCTTGACAGCACAAAATGGGTTTAATACGCTGAGTAATTTACCAAAACCTCAACCTGCAAATCTTTCAATTCTTCTTCAAATCCTGTTACATTAATTGGGAATAAGCTTTACAAGCAGGTAATGATAAATTGTTTGTATGTGTAATGGTGAATAAATGAATAAGTACAAAGCTATCGCTTTAGTTTCAGGCGGATTAGACAGCATTCTCAGTGCATTGTGGATGCAGAAGCTTGGGTATGAAGTAATTCCTCTGTTTTTTGAGACTCCATTTTTTACTCCGAAAAAAGCGAAATCAGCAACCTGTGCCGCGGGCTTAACTCTGACAGTTCAGAATATCAGCGAAGACTTTCTGCAAATGCTCAAGCATCCTCGCTACGGCTTTGGTAAAAACTTTAATCCGTGTGTGGACTGCCACGGCTTGATGTTTCGCAAAGCGGCAGAATTTATGGCGGAATCTGGCGCGGATTTCCTCATTTCCGGGGAGGTACTTGGTCAGAGACGGATGTCACAACGGATGGATACTCTCAACGCGGTACGTAAACTGAGCGGGGTAGCGGAATTGATTATTCGTCCTCTGAGCCAGAAACTTCTTCCTGATACAAAACCAATAGTTGAAGGTTGGATTGATAAGAACAATCTCCTGGATTTCAATGGTCGGGGCAGAAAAAGACAGATTCAGCTTGCAAAAGAATTTAAGTTAAGCACTTTTGTTTCTCCCGGCGGCGGTTGTCTGCTTACGGAATCTAACTACTGTAAGAAATTAAAAGACCTTTTCGATTATGACCAGTTAGATGTCCGGCAAGCTGACTTGTTAAAATATGGACGTCAGTTTCGTATTAACGGAAATATGAAACTCCTTGTAGGCAAAACGGAGCAGGATAACGAGATGATAGAGAAACTCGCGGCAAACTATATTCTGCTGACTCCCGAATATGTAACTGGACCTTTGGGGCTGATTCTCCACAAAGGAAAACCATCTGAAGACGAAATCAGGTTGGCAGCTTCCATACTCCTTGCCTACACTAATAAAGCTGAAACAGAAGATTCTGTTTTGTATGGAAAAAAGAATAACTTGAACCTGAAGGCTCAGGTATGTAAAATGTCACTTGAAAAAATGAAAAACTATCACCTGAATTGAGGAATGATGAAATACGAACGATTTATATTATTTCCCGGATATTTTACTAACTGCTACCTGCTATGGGAAGAGGATTCCTTAGAGGCTATGCTTATTGATCCGGCTGAGGAGAGCAGAGAAATAGCTAATCGGATTAGAAAGTTGGGGCTATTCCTGAAGTACATTGTCAACACTCACGGTCATGCCGACCATATCGCTGGTAACAGGTTTTTTGTGAATGAGTTTGGTTCACCTCTTCTCATTCATAGAAATGATGAATCGTTTCTGATTGACCCAAAACAGAATCTCTCGGCTTTCTATGGAGCAAATATAACCTCCCCGCCCGCCTCGCGGACGCTAATCGACAAAGATGAATTGTCGCTCGGTAATACACCGATACACATAATTGAAGTTCCGGGACACACATCCGGCGGTATCGCATTATATACCGATTGTAAACTTTTTTCCGGCGATTCGCTTTTTCAGGAAAGTATTGGCAGAACAGACCTTCCCGGCGGAAACATGAAGCTTCTGACGCAAGCGATACGAAAAAATCTATATACTCTTCCCGATGAAACGTTAGTACTGCCGGGGCATGGTGAGAGTACTACTATCGGGGACGAAAAAATTGGAAATCCGTTTGTCAATATCCTGCAAGCATAAGGAGATCAGATGACTATAGAAACAGTTCAACAGTGGATGGAAGTCTCAGAGCCTATGGCTAAACTTATAGCCGTGGGGATTATTCTAGTGCTGGCTGTGATGGCTTATCTTATTACAAGGCTGGTGATTAACCGTATAGCTTCCTTTGTTGCCTCCCAAACGCGTACCGTATGGGATGATCTTATCATTAAGAACAAAGTTTTATACTACTTTGCCGCATTGATGCCATGGTTAGTTATCTATATTTTTTCTGGTACTTTCCCCGAATATGAAAAAATTATCGCTAAGATTGCCAATCTGATGCTGGCATGGGTCGGCTTGATGATATTCTTCGCTTCACTAAACGCTCTCAACGCGATTTACTACACTTTTACTTTCTCCAAGGACAAGCCTATTAAGGGTTATCTGCAAATTGTTAAAATGATTGGGTTCTTATTCGTGTTGATTATTTCTATAAGCATCATCATGGGAAAATCTCCGATAGTGCTTCTCAGTGGACTTGGTGCGGTAACTGCCATCCTGATGCTGGTTTTCAAAGATACTATTCTCTCGCTTGTGGCAAGTCTGCAAATCTCGTTCAACAACTTGGTAAATACAGGGGACTGGATACAGATTCCCCAGTATCAGGCTGACGGCGAGGTAATAGACGTGGCGTTACACACTATCAAGGTACGCAACTGGGACAAAACCATCACTACAGTCCCTACTCATAAGCTTGCTTTTGAACCATTCAAGAATTGGCGGGGAATGTCAGAAGCGGGGGGCAGACGCATTAAGCGTTCGCTCACTATTGAGTATTCCAGTATTCGCTTCTGCGACGAAAAGCTACTCAACAGGCTTAAAACAATCCCGCTTCTTAGTGAATACCTCAATGACACACAGTTGGAGATAGAAGAATTCAACAAGAAAGTGGAGCTTGACAATGCTCCCTTAGAAAAGCGCCATATTACTAATATTGGTACCTTCCGGGCATATATATCGGCGTGGCTTAAAACCAATTCCCACCTGCATAGTGGTTTCACCTTTTTGATTCGCCAGTTGCAGCCTACAGTGCAGGGAGTGCCTATCGAAATTTACGTATTTACTAATACAACCGACTGGGTGGAATACGAAGCTATTCAGTCCGATATTTTCGATCATCTCTACGCTATAATTCCGCAGTTTGATTTGAAAATCTTTCAGCAGCCTTCCAATTCAACGCTTTCTAAACTGGTGTTTCCCGAAAAACCGGAGTAGCACTGAATCCGGCATGAGTAATGAAACTACGCAGGACTGTATGGGTATTATTATTACTGTCCACCATTGTAATTACAATCTTAGTTGTGCTGAGCACGGGAGAAGGTGACCCTATGCCAGAGATTCACTCTTATCCCCACAAGGTGTTAGAAGAACCGCTTTCTACTCTCAGAGTGATGACCCTGAACATTGCCCACGGACGAAAAAAGGGTCCTCATCAGCTTTTCCAGACAAGTAGCTCTATCAAACGGAATCTTCGGGGAATCGCGGCGGTAATACAGCGGGAAAATGTGCATATCGCTGCTTTGCAGGAAGCTGATAGACCTTCGTTCTGGAGTGGTGGTTTCGATCATGTTGCCTTTCTTGCGAATGAAGTAGGTTTTGCCTTTGCTGCCCACGGTAAACACGTCAATCTGAAATGGCATGCCTATGGTACCGCGATATTATCCCGATTACCTTTTATCAATCCGTTATCGGTAAAATTGCCATCATCATGGATTGTACCGTCCAAGGGCATTGTACGTTGTGGTGTTTGTGGTCTGAAAGGGCTGGATTCGCAAGTGGATATTTACTCTATTCACCTTGATCCGACTCATCCCGCGGTGCGGCGGAAGCAAGTGGACATCTTAATCGAAACTATCAGGGAAAGCCATCATCCAGTGATTATTATGGGTGATTTCAATTGTTCCGGGAAAAAAATCAGTTCAGCTCTCAAACGTCTGATTTCCGGGTTGCAACTGCAAGCTCATCAACCGGATAATCGCGAGCTGATTACCTACCCCCGTTTCAGACGCAGGCTTGACTGGATTCTTATCTCACCAACTTTGAGATTTATTGACTACCACGTTCTGCCGGACATCCTCTCCGATCATCTCGGAGTAGTAGCGGAAATTGGAGTGTGTAAAGATTGATTGTGACTTATACCAAACCGCTATCAAATGTAGGTATCTAAAAAGTTCTTTGAAACAAACCTCTTGCCAAGCGTAAAGTGCCGCATAACAGTCTTTTACCCCCATGTCAAGGGGGGATGTCGTAATCGACCAAGGGTGGTTAGGTTGCAGAAAAACATTTATTCTTCAATCAGCAAAGCAAATTATATTAGTATGAATGGTAGCGGTTTGGTATTATCAGAATTCAGTAGAAAAATGGCGAATCCGTTTTGAAACTCAGATCCGCCAGATATTTTACTCTTCGTTAAGGTCTTTGCGTTGCTTTTTGAAAAGATTCAGCTGATTTGTCAGTACGTTGATAGCATTATCAAGATAGCTTTTGCTGGTTTGGGGGGCTTCTTCCTGCTCACCAGAAAATCCACCGAATCCACCAAATCCAAATCCACCTCTGCCACCACCACCGCGACCGAATCCCATTCTTCCCATGCGTCTGCCAAATCCGAAGATTCCTCCTCTATTGCCTCCACCACAAGGACCTAAGCCACGTCCGGTCATTGGTCCTTCGTTAAAGGGACCTGTTCCATTTCTTCCTGCCATGTTGTCTCCTTTCGCCGGAATTTACTCCGACTAAGTCATTACTTTACTATCAGAGACAATGTATTGCACATAGGTTCATAACGCAAGCTTTTTTTGAAAAAACATTAGTATTGGATTTGTCAAATGCTTCTTGTAGAGGCAATTCCTTGTAGTTACAAATATCGGAATTATTCCAGTTCGTATTTCTTTATTTTGGCAATCAGGTTTACGCGGGAAATACCGAGACTTTTAGCAGCTTTTGTTTTATTCCAGCCCAGACTTATCATAGTTTGCCTGATATGTTCTTTTTCTACTTCCTGTAGCGTTTTAAGGTTAAAGGTTTCGCCGACTGATTTCTGCACACTGGCGTTTTCCAGAAAATAGTGAGGGAGCGAAGCCTTGCGAATTTCTTTAGAAGATTCGACTATAATCGTGCTGTTGATAATATTCATCAGTTCACGAACATTTCCCGGAAAGCTGTAACCGTTCAACAGCTTTCGTACAGGCAGGGAGATAGATTCGAGTTTTTTCTTGTATTTCAGCGAGTACAGACGGAAAAAATAGTCGGTGAGGAGTGAAATGTCCCCTTGGCGTTCCCGTAATGGATGCAGGTAAATGGAATTAATATTGAGGCGGAAGAACAGGTCTTTACGAAAACGTCCTTGCTGTATTTCGTCAAAAAGGTTTTTGTTTGTTGCTAC
>JAIOTM010000124.1 GCA_021106755.1 Candidatus Cloacimonadota bacterium
CATAGACAGATGGAAGGTGACCCGCAAATCCGTTCTAAAATGCGTAGTCTGATGTTGGAAGAATCACGCAAACGGATGATGGCAGATGTGCCGGAAGCTGATGTTGTAATCACTAATCCAATTCATCTCGCAGTCGCTCTTCGATATAATATGAAAAAAGACGATGCTCCCATAGTTGTAGCAAAGGGGAAACGCAAAATTGCCGATACGATTAAGAAAATTGCCCGCGAAAATAATATTCCAATCTACGAAGATAAACCTTTGGCACGGATATTGTATAAGACTACCGAAGTTGGTCAGCAGATTAGCATGGAATTATACAGTGCGGTAGCCGAGGTTCTCGCCTACGTCTATAAGATTTCAAAAGGTAAGGTAACTTAATGGAGCAAATAACAGGCTTACACGGAAAACTCGCCAAAAAAAGCGATATATTTATTGGTGTAGGCATTATCAGCATCTTGTTTGTAATGCTGGTACCTCTCCATACTTCGATTATCGACTTGCTACTTGTTTTTAGTTTGTTACTGGCGTTTGTAATTCTAATCTTGCCTGTCTATCTTCAGCGTCCAAGCGATTTCTCAGTATTCCCCGGTTTGTTGCTGGTTGTTACTCTGTTCCGACTCTCTCTGAACGTGGCGACTACCCGACTGATACTCGGACAGGCAGATGCCGGAAGAGTAATTGAGACCTTCGGTTCGTACATGATAAAGGGAAATTATGTTGTTGGTCTGATTATCTTCCTCATTCTGTTCTTTATCAACTTTAAGGTAATTGTTGCTGGTTCGCAACGTGTTGCCGAAGTTGCCGCCAGATTTACTCTTGATGCTATGCCAGGTAAGCAGATGTCGGTGGATGCTGACCTTAACAACGGAATTATCAACGAAAAAGAGGCAGAAGAACGCCGCGACTCAATTCGACGCGATGCCGACTTCTACGGTGCGATGGATGGTGCTGCCAAGTTTGTAAAGGGTGATGCCACCGCTGGTTTGATAATTATGCTGATGAATATAGTCGGTGGAATAGTTATTGGAATAGTTCAGCTAAAGATACCTTTTTCTGAGGCACTTCAACGTTACACAGTTCTGACTATTGGAGACGGACTTGTCTCCCAGATTCCATCCCTGCTTATTTCTACTGCTACTGGTATTATTGTAACAAGAGCAGGTACTCGCTCCAATTTGGGAGAAGAACTTATTCAACAACTCCTGAATGAACCTAAGGTGCTCTTTATCGCGGGCGGGGTAATTACCTTATTCGGCTTCGCGCCGGGAATGCCATGGTTTTTCTTTATTCCAATTGGATTAGGTGTAATTGGATTTGGATATTTATTAAGAAAATCATTTATCAACGAAAAAAAGCTGGCAGAAGCGGAACTGGAAGCCGCGGAAGTACAACCACGTCAACGTCCGTCAGATATGAAAACCTACCTGCATGTCGATGCACTGGAGTTAGAAATTGGTTACAGTCTCATTTCTCTCGTGGACGAATCACAGCAAGGCGATCTCTTAGACCGGATTACCAGTCTGCGCAAGCAAATTGCCATGGATGTGGGTGTTTTAGTACCACCTATCCGAATCCGCGACAACATATCCTTAGTACCTAATCAGTATATTATTAAGATACGGGGTGAGCAGATAGCTTCGGGTGAATGCCTTATCAACCATTATCTCGCGTTAGATGCCGGCTCTGTAGAGAAGCCTGTTAAGGGCATCGCAACCCGTGATCCTGCATTTGGACTTGCCGCACTCTGGATTAGCGAAGACAAGAAAGAAATAGCCGAAATGCACGGCTACAGCGTTATTGAACCTGCCGCAATGATAGCCACTCATCTTTCAGAAGTTATCCGCAACAACGCGGATACTATTATTACACGACAGGATGTTCAAAATCTGCTGGAAAATATCAAAAAGCATAATGCTGCTGTTGTAGAAGAACTGGTACCTAAATACCTTTCACTCGGTAATGTAGAGCAGGTGCTGAAGAATCTGTTACACGAGAATGTTCCTATCCGGGATATGGTGACTGTTTTAGAAACCCTCGCTGATTACGCTCCGGTTACAAGGGATGTCGATACTCTCACGGAGTATGTACGCTTTGCTCTGGCAAGAACTATTTCACGCAGATTTATCGCCGGAGACGGTGTTGTATATGGAATAACGCTCGCACCACAGTTAGAACAAATTCTTACCGATGTTGTACGTCAGCGGCGGGAGAAAGGGGCAAGTGCTTCAATTCAACCCGAAATTCTAAATATGATTATCGCTGATTTGCAGGAAGCCATTACCGAAATGAACAAGCAAGACCTACAGCCTGTAGTTATGGTCTCTCCCATGATTCGTAAATACCTGCACGAAATAATAGAACAGTTTATACCCACCTTGCCGGTTATCTCCGTTAACGAGATACCCCCCAATATAGAAATCCGCGCCCAGATTACTTTAGAAATGGCTTCGTAGATAATTAGAAATCGTTCAACATTTACCTGTCTCCACCCCAGTCATTTTCTGAGAATACCTTTTGAATTTTATCCTGACTCCTGCAAAAAGCCATAATCTTAACTAAAATTTGATATACGCGTTATCCATATCGTGATTGAGAAACAGCCAGCCATTTGCCTCTTTCAACTCATTCAGAATTGCAATTTTTGCGGCGGCAGTTTCTTTTCGGCAAACATCGTAGGCAAAGCATAGTGGTATTTTCAGATTGGCTTCACGGGAGAGAATATCGGCAGGATAGCAACCTTTCGCACCATTGCTTCTTATCCACACAACCTGCATCCCGTTGGTGTGCCCCCCAACGTGTTCCACCATTACTTCCGAAGTTATGGCGAAATTCTGGTCAACTAACAGTACATTTCCCCGCGTATCTAACAATTTCAAGTTAGATTCGTAGTCGTAGGCAGCGTTGTTGAGCAAATCCGGCTTAACAGCTATTTCCCATTCTTTGCGGTTAATCACATGTACAGCGTTGGGGAAAGCAAGATAATCTTTTCCATTTCGATGGGTAACAATCCCACCAGCATGATCGAAATGCAAGTGAGTCAGAATCACAAAATCCATAGCTTCGGGGTCTGTTCCTGCCGCTCTGATAAGCTCAGGCAACGAAGCTGTCTCAGGATTGAAATGTTTGTAATCGGTTTCAGTAAGGCGGTTTCCCAGCCCGGTATCCACCAGAATATTCTTTCCTTCGCTTTTAATCAGAAGTAAGTTAATGGCTGCCTGAATCCGGTTCTTATCATCTGTAACAAGCGATTTTTTCCAGATAGCCCATGGCAGTATTCCCATTGCGGCTCCGGCATCCGACCAGAAACTGCCCGCGTTAAGGACAGTAAATTCAGCGTTGCCTATCTTACTCGTCAGAGGCATTTCTGTTTTCCGGTCTGCGCGGACTCCTTTCATTGGGTCTGCGACGTGGTTTTCTGGCACGGTTCTTCTGCTGAGAATTGGAACCACTGCTTACCGGGGAGATTATAACTTTTTTACGGTCTCCCTTACCTATGGTCTGGGTTTTCAGATTATCTTCTCTCTCAACTATTCTATGAACAATCTTCCTGTCTTCCGCGTGCATCTTTTCCAGAGTAATGCTACGTCCATTCAGGCGTGCTTTTTCGACAGCGGAGGAGATTCGACGCTTTAAGGTGTGTTCGTGTTTCTGGCGATAGCCATCAGCATCCAGCACTACATCGGTGATTTCCTCACCCCTGTTTATCAGCATACGATTAACAATATGCTGGATACTGTCTAAAAGACGACCTTCCTTACCGATAAGAAATCCTTTTTCTCTGGCTTTAACGATGTTAACAAGGTAATTTTTACGATCTTGCTTCACATCAATAGAAGAGTAGTGGATATTCATCATTTTAAGCACTTCGGCAAGAAAATCCTTGATCCCGTTGTCTTTAGAACCTATAAAAAAGTCAATGACTGTGGGTTTGCCGCCAAACAGGTTGAAGAAACCATTGGAGCCTTTATCTGTTACTTTGTATTCAAACTCGTCTCGCTTGAGATTTTGTTCTTT
>JAIOTM010000236.1 GCA_021106755.1 Candidatus Cloacimonadota bacterium
ACAAAAGGCACTGAACTTGGCTACTATGAGAAGAAGATAGAGCAAAAGGCTGAAGGAGTCTGAATGTCTGGACATCTATACTCTCCCTGGCGGTTAGAATACATTTTATCTGCAAAGTCTGATACATGCCCGTTTTGCTTAAAGGAAGACGGCAGTACCGATGAAGCGCATTTTGTTGTTTATCGTACTAACCTGAGCTTTGTAATCCTTAATCTCTATCCTTACAATAACGGTCATATAATGGTTATACCTGTTCGCCACACGCAGGATATGGATGACCTTACAGATGAGGAATACACAGATTTATTTGGCTGTGTTCGCAAAGCGGAGCGAGTGCTGAGAGCGGCTTACTCGCCCGATGGAATCAATATCGGGATGAACCTGGGGAAGGCTGCCGGAGCAGGTATTGATAGCCATCTACACGTACATTTACTGCCCCGTTGGAGCAGTGACAGTAATTTTATGACTACAGTTGGCGGTACCCGTGTTATCCCGGAAGCGTTTGAGCGTACTTACCATCTGCTTAAAAACCAATTTGACAGCATAGAGGAATAAAATAGCTTGGCTCATCAAAACAGGCACATTTGGTTATATGTGCTGATAGTACTGATTCTGGGAATAGTAAGCGCGGGAGTTTACTACTTAAAGAACAGAAAGCCGGAACCGGAAGTTCAGGAGCAACAGTTACCAGCGATTAAAATCAAGTTGCTCAATGGTTGTGGAATACCCGGAATAGCCGCATCAATCCGGCATAAACTGATGGAACAAAATATTGATGTAATTTCTGTTGGCAACGCTGAAAAATTTATCTATAATAAATCAATGATTGTGATGAAGAAAAAGGATGAGCAGGACCTGGCCCGGTTAATTAAAATGACAGGTATCCAAATCCATATTGAAGCACTCAATGTGGAATCTCTGGCTCCTTTCGAGATAATCATTGGAAAAGATTTTAAACAGTTGATTAATCAATAATGGAGAATTATGGACAAGATTACAGAGAACAAAGTTAATTCGATTGTTCGGTTTTTACAAGAAAAAAAGGGTGAAGATATTGATATTATTGACATTACCGGAAAGACATCCTACGCGGATGTGCTGGTACTGTGTAGCGGAGCAAATGATATCCACATCCAGGCTCTCGCTGATCATGTTCTAAGACAGTGCAGAGTTGAAAAAATACGCTTATTGGGAAAAGAAGGATTGAAAGCCGCGGAATGGATACTCTTAGACTACGGCGAAATAATCGTACATATCTTTCATCCCGATACACGCATGCTTTACGATTTGGAAGACCTCTGGCAACAACGGGCAGCAATCATCGAAAGGATAGAAGTATCTTATGATTAGGTCTATGATTCGCGAGCAATTGAGGGCAAGTCTCAAGCAACTCAATCTGAGCTACGCCGACAATTTTTCGGTGGAAGTGCCTAACAATCCCGGCAATGGGGATTATTCCACAAATCTTGCTTTGATAAGTTCCCGGCTGAATAAAATGAAACCACGGGATATGGCAAAGTAGATTGTCGATTCTCTGATGAGAAAAAAGGCTTATCGAAAGATTGATATAGCTGGCCCTGGTTTTATCAACTTCACTATAGCTAACAGCATGTACCGAGACGCGTTAGTCTCTATACGCAAACAGAAAACAGCATTCGGTACTACTGAGCATGGAGCAGAACAGCGCATTCTGATAGAATTCATCAGCGCGAATCCAACTGGTCCTCTGAATATCGTCTCGGCGAGGGCGGCGGCTTACGGAGACAGTCTTTACCGTATTATGAAACGGTGCGGGTACAGACCGGAGCGGGAATTTTATATTAACGATGCCGGCAATCAGGTGGATATTCTGGCGGAGTCGATTGAACTGCGTTACAGGGAGCTTTACAACGAAGATATCGGCGAGTTTCCAGTAGAAGCATATCATGGTCAATATGTAATAGATCTGGCACAGAAGCTCAAATCTATAGAAGGCTCGCGCCTTATTCATGTTGCCGAACGCGATAGGTTAGAGAAGATGAAAGAGTTTGCTCTGGCACAGATTATGGCGATGCAGCAACTGAGTCTGGAACGCTTTGATGTTGAGTTCGATAGTTGGGTATCTGAGAGAGTTCTTCGGGGACAGGGAACTGTAGAAGAAATATTGAGCTTCTTAACCGAAGCTGGCTGTACTTATGAGATGGATGAAGCTGTTTGGTTCAGTGCCAGCAAATTTGGAGATGAAAAAGACCGGGTACTGATGAAAACCGACGGCTCGATTACCTATTTTGTCCCGGATATAGCTTACCACATTACTAAGTATCAACGTGGTTTCGATAAAATGATAGATGTACTGGGACCGGATCATCATGGATATATTCCCCGACTGAAAGCTGCTATCCGGGCACTAAAGCACGATGAAGAAAAGCTGGAGATTATTTTCCTGCAACAGGTTAACCTGTTTGATGAGGGAGAAAAGGTCAAGATGTCCAAACGGGCTGGTATGATAGTTACGATGGATGAACTGATTGATGTTGTGGGAAAAGATGCCGCCCGCTTCTTTTTCATCAGGCGCAAGCCCAGTGCTCATTTAAACTTTGATTTATTTCTGGCGACTCAGAAATCGTCAGAAAATCCGGTCTATTATTGTCAGTACGCCCATGCACGGATTCACAGTATTCTCAAAAAGGCAAAGAAAGAAAATATTGATCCTGATGATTTTCATACCCGGAATCTTAAAAAGCTGGTTAGAGATGATGAAATGCTACTTATCAAGCAACTGGTAGATTTCCCTAATGTCATCATCGCCGCCGCTGATAACCGCGAACCTCACCGGGTGGCGGATTATGTGGTTGAGCTATCGGGCATGTTTCATAAGTACTACCAGAAACATACGATAGTGAATAAGAACTACCCCGATTTATCGAAAGCCCGATTATACCTAATCACAGCCGTTCGGGATACACTGAAAAACGCTTTCTATCTTCTGGGGATATCTGCTCCCAAAAAAATGTGATACAATTTTGTTACAAACAACAGGCGGAAAATTCTCCGCCTGTTGTTTATTCAACAAATCAATTGACTACAAAGCACGATAAAACAGAAAAGAATAGGAGTTGATATGAAAATTCGTTTATTACTCTTGATTATATCTGTAGTGGGTTTCGCTTACGCGGAAATCAGTTTCGCGCCGGGAGATGGAACAAATGTTGGACTGATTATTTATTCGCCTGATACAGGCAAAACAGTCTATTCGCACAACGCGGATACACTTTTTTCCTACGCTTCCAATCTGAAATTACTCACTGCCGCCGCCGCGTTAGACACCCTCGGCGGAGGACACCACTTTATCACTTACTTTGGGTATGATACCAAAAACGCTACACTATACATCAAAGGGGGCGGAAACCCGGTTATGGTAATGGAAGACCTCTATCTTATGGCAAGGCGAATGAAAGGAGCCGGGTTTGGTAAGGTCGATACCGTGGTTGTGGATGATTTCCTCTATGGTGCTCAGGGATTTCTTTCCCCGCCGGGAGTAAAAGAGAGAGGAGACAAATCCTATCTCGCTTATATTTCACCTTTATCACTCAATTACAATACTGTGGCAATAGCGGTAACACCGGACTCAACAGGAAAGAAACCTCATATTGAGATTCGTACACCGGGTAAATATTTTACCATACAGAACAGAGCGAAAACTGTCGCGGGAACAGAGAAGAAGCTTACAGTTAACGCGGTGGACGCGGGCGGCAAAACCATGATTGTAGTAAAAGGCAGGATTGGTGCTGAAAAACGTTACGCGGCCATGTATTACCGAAAAATCTGGCATCCGACCCATCACTATATTGCTGTGTTGCTTCACTATCTGGGGCAGGAATCGGAGCCGATATTAATTCGTCGGGAACTGGCAGATTCGGTTTTCAGCGCGAAGTTTATCAAACCCAAACTACACTACTCCAAGCCGCTCAGAGATATTGTCAGAATTATGAATGTTCACTCGTCTAATTCAACTGCCGAAAACCTGCAATTCTACTTAGGCTCTTTTGTAAAAGGGGACGCGACTCAGGGAGTGGAAGTTCTCAAGGAGTTTGCCCGAAACAAACTTGGTTACGAGATGGATATAATCAATGGCTCTGGTCTTGCCAACGACAAGAACCTATTGAAACCCGCTGCTGTTATGGAGCTATTGAAGTACGCCTACAACGACCCTTTCTTCCGCATCGACTTCTATAGCTCGCTTCCTGTCTATGGCGAAGAAGGAACAATCCTGAAAATGCCCGGTTTTGATAACCCCGGAGTAGCGAGAGCCAAATCGGGGCTTCTTTCCGGTGTCGCGGCGTTATCCGGCATGGTAAAAGGAAAAGATGGAAAAGCGTTTCTATTCACGTTTGTGGTTAATCGCTTCGAGTGGA
>JAIOTM010000193.1 GCA_021106755.1 Candidatus Cloacimonadota bacterium
ATCCGACAATACGATTTTTTTTGCTTTTCTTCCCATAGGACAAACATATTTTAGACCGCTTAATTGTCAATCTTTACACTAGAGTAACTAAATCGCAAAATCGATAGTAACCACTTCAACAGTCCAAAAAAACGAGTAGCGAGAGTAACTGCTTCAAAAAAGCACTCAAAAATCAGGTTCGCAGACTCGAACCAAACCTACTATCTTCAAAAAGATCATCTCGAATAATTATCCGAGTGAATTTTCAAATTGAAATCTGTCAATGAAATTTGGCTGAAAAAACAACACTCCAAAGAACAACTTATCTGTGAAGTGTTGAAAATATTTTCATGAATTAGACCTTATTCACAAACTCGAAATTGCAAAGCCATGACACCAACTAAAAATGCTTGTTCGTTTGATTCCTCATCAATCAAAATTACATTGTATGCATGATTGAATGGAAGAAGCATCACCTGATTTTTCTCTGGAGCCATTTGAACTTTCTTGAGAGTGATTCCATCATCAGTTCTAATAGCACAGATTTTTCCGTTCATTGATTCCCATTCATGCTTGTAGCGAATAACCACGATGTCGTTGTGATTGATTTCTGGCTCCATGCTATGACCATTAATTCTGAACACACAGTATTTGGTAGCATCATCTTTCAGGAATATGCGGGGAATCTCCACATAAGCCAGATTCTCATCCTTTTCTGCCGGGACAGGTTCACCTGCGGCAATTTCCACTTCAATAGGTAGGCTGATAGTTCGAGTGTAATAGCCATCTGCAGTTGTGTCTGGAATTCCTCCAATCGGCTTTGTTGTACTTTACAGCAGTTCCAGTTTTTCTTTCTTTCCTGTATTTGAAGTGAGTTCTGCTTCAGATTCTTCATGAATAACCATTGAACCTCGTCCGGTTAGAAGCCAGTTCATATTGATGTTGTAAGTTTCACAAATCCGAACCAAAGCAGCGATGGATGGCTTGCTTGTTTTTTTCACATTTAACCAGTCAGATAGGTTGCCATTTGACACATCGATGGACTTTGCGAACTCGAACCTCTTTATATTTAAAGAGTTTATAGCCTTTAATAACCGTCTTTTTATCGTCATCCTTTCTCCAATAAAGACTTACGTCTTTTGCGAAATATTGTTTGACAGAACGTCTGCGAACCACCATTGTGGAACTAAGATAACGAAGTTGCATAAATGCGAACCAGTGTCAATCAAAATATTTGTCCAGGAGGAATGTGATTAATGAAGTACCCTAAAAACATCTATAAAACAGCCATAAAATTGAAAAGATTAAAGATCTCTGAGATTGCTAAGCATCTTAAGATTTCAATGAGAATGTTAGAATATTATATGAAGGGAGAGAAAATGATTAGTAAAGAAACCGAGTTTCTTGAACTCCTCGAACCAGAATTAACCGAGCTTGCGAATATGGCACTTCTGATGCTCTACGACAAGCAGAAAGGTAGTTAAGCAATGTGGGTTTCATCTGGAGATTTATGTGATAAGATGAATATATCTCGACCATATCTCTACAGAATAGCTGATAAGAAAGGCTGGGAATCTAAATTCCGCAAACTTCCTACCGGAGGTCGTCAGAAGTTGTATTCACTCCCTGATAATGCCGATCTTAGTGTTATTGAAAACACATCTACTGAGGTATTGGAAGTTAAAGCAGATTCAATACCTGATTTGAATCCTGGAGAAGATATTCCGATGCTTCAGCAGGAACAGGCAATGCTGAGAGCCAAGTTATGCGAAACGATTCTGACTGAACTATCTGTTGCTGGCTCAAAAACAAGAGCCTGGAAGGAACTGACAAAGGCTTATAATGAAGGTAATTTTTTTCCAGAACTTTTCAAGCTTGATGGAACACATGGTGAGAGAACTTTTCGAAGATAGTTGAAAATTTATACTGAATCTGGCAACAATATGTACTCTCTTGTTCGAGGTAACACCATTCTTGAGACAGATAGAAAACTGACAGAGACAGAGAAGAATTTCCTGCTACATTTACTTCTAACTCCCAATCGGGTTTCAATCGGAACTGCGATTCGAAAATTAAAGCAGATGGATATTTTGGGTAGATTGGAATCCCCAACAAGCATTAGAACACTTCGAAGATGGTGTGAAGAATGGGAATCAAACAACAAAGCAGAATGGAATTTGCTTAGAAATGGCAAGAAAGCTTTGCAAGAGAAAAGCATCAAAAGTATATTACGTTCCAATGAGTTAGATGTCGGTCAGGTCTGGGTAGCGGACGGACACCAGCTTGCATTTGATATTATTAATCCAGCTACTGGAAAACCAAAACGAATGACCATGATCATGTTTTACGATTGGGCTTCTCGCTATCCAGTTGGAGCAGCACTTGCTTCATCAGAAGACTCCCAGCACATCCTATTAGCTCTTCGAAACAGCATTCTGAACTGGGGTGGTAAACCAAAGTACGTCTATCTCGACAACGGCAGAGCTTTTAAATCAAAGCTCTTCAATAAGCAGTGGGATAAGCACGACCTTTCAAAAGAACTGGCTGGTATTTTCCCTCGCATGGGGATTGGAGTTGTATTTGCGGAAGCTTACAATGCCAGAGCAAAAGTAATTGAGAGATTCTTCCTCACATTTCAAAATGATTTTGAAAGATTTATGACTACATTCAGAGGTGCTTCTATTGCTGATAAGCCAGCAACCTTGATGCGAAACGAAAAATGGATGAAGAAGTTGTTTGAAGGCAAACCCCTGACCGTAAAGCAAGCGAAATCGATGATTACACTTTATATTGAACAGATGTATGGCTTAACTCCTCATGGTGGATTGAATGGAGCCAAACCATTTGAAGTATTCACTGAAGCTGAAGTCCCTCAAGAACAGAAAATTGACCCATCCGAGTTAAACTTCTTGATGTTGGCTGTTGCTAATCGAAAGGTGAGTGCTTCTGGAATCCGCTTTAACAATGCCTACTACTGGGATGAGGCTCTTATCAATCATGTCGGAGATAAAATTACTATCCGCTACGATTTGATGGATGTTCGATCAATTCTGATTTACGATTCAAAGAGCAGATTTATTTGCCAGGCAAATATTAGAAAACTCCAACACCCGTTTGTTCATCTTGCTCCTGATAAAGCTACCAGTCAGAAAGAATTAGCCCAAGAGCTATCGCATATCCGAAAACTCGAAAAGAATATAAAAGAAAGCTCAGAACAAATAATGTTGAAGGTTAGCGAAGCAGTTGGAGCAATCCAGCTACCTGAACCAGTTACAACCGGAGAATTATTCTCAGATAAACCACTTATTGAGCAAGCACAAAGTGAACTTACAATTGATGATATAGTCAAAGCAGTACATGAGAATGATCCAGTAGAACCAATTATACCGAAAGATACTAGTATAGAGTTTCCAAAATAACTATACAACATAAATCACATTTCATTCATCTTCCATTTCCAATTGAAAATCG
>JAIOTM010000230.1 GCA_021106755.1 Candidatus Cloacimonadota bacterium
CGGAACACTTCTTCCACTGGTACTTTATAGAGGTCTTCAAGGTAATTGATAACCACGTAGAGGAGTTTCTCTAATCTGTAACAGTAATTTACGCTGTAAGGGGCAATATTCGCGATATACTGCCGGAAACTCATTTTTTCTCTAACCTCTACCGGAATTTCCCCATTTCGCCACATACGACGTAGCCAAACGATATCTAAAGCTATATCGAATGAGCTTTTGCGGTAGGTCTTGTCCCGATTCTGGATACGTGCTTCAATCTCTTTACGCGGGACAGGCAGATTACTGGCGTAGAAGTAAACTGTTTGAGCATTAGCGTCAATAACCCGGCACTCATTAGAATTTTCGGAACTATACATTTTCCCTCCATCAGAAAAGGAACTGGATGCAGGCAATAACAGCACCAATAACGATTATTGCCGCAAAAATAATATATAACATTTTGTAGAATGGATAAGCTTCAGGCTCATCGTCCATAAACTCATCCTGAAAATCGTTACAGACATCGGTTTCAATTGAAATATCCTCAATTACCGAAGGTAAAACCGGAATTTTCTCAGTATCCCTTGATTCCCTGCGATTTCTTCCGAATATCACCGCTGAAACTTCGATAGTATGAAAAAAGCGTTGTTCAGAGAAGTTGTCGATTAGATCGTCCATTAGTATGGCGAAGTAATCCAGATTCCAGGTTGCTTCGTCTGAAGTGAAAGTACTTCCATCGTGTTCATCAATGAATCCGGGGTAAGAACTTCTGGCAAATTCAAAGGCTTTTATAGCGGCATTCTCCCTGTTGAGAGGATACTTGTCGATAAACGAAGTAAGATGGGAGCGGATGCTTACCTCATCTTTGTCTATCACTGCTTCTTCCAGTCTGTTTTGAAGAGTTACCATATCCTGTTCCCCGTAGATTTATTACTTATTCGTAATACCATGAAAGTACCGCATGTTGCTTTAAATATCGAGTATGTTGCTCAGTCGATCAGAGATGTCGTGAAGCCACACTCTTTTTTGACGGAATAATACAATTTCATCCTTGATTTCCTCCTTTTTCCCGGCAATTCTTTGATATTCCTTGATTTTTGCTCTCAGCTTGTACTCAAATTCGTTGCGCATCTCCATAAATGCTTCTTTCAGCTTAAAAAACTCTTTCTCAAGCAATTGTTCTGTTGTTGTGATATTCTTGTAAAAGTTTTGTTTTACTAACGAAGTAAAAGAATCTACCAGATTATTAATATCTATTCTATCGACTTCCTTGTATCCAACTTTCGTTTTTTTATATTCATCGCCCATCCAGCGATTGATATTAAAAATGGAACGTTTAACATAATCGTACTGCATCTCGTATTTCCGTACAATAGTGCTTTCCATCAGAGATTGAGGGTCAGGCAAGGTAATTGTAAATCCTTTCAGCAAGTCTTCTTTGATGTCATAATTAATCCCCCGGTTGGATTCAAACATCTCTCTGAAAAATGTGATATACTCTTGCAGAAGCTTTTTTGCTTCTTCAAAAAGACCGTTAATGAACAGATTCTCTAACTCCACCTTGATTTCGGATTCAAAATAGGTGATTTTCTTTTCAGCGTCTTCTAAGTACATCCTGGCTTCGGTCGCGTTCAGGTTCTGATTTTCCAGAAACGATGCTATTACAGCAGAAATCAGCTTGGGTAACTTTCGCCGGATTTTTTTTATAGTAGAATTATCATAATGTAGTTTTGCAATTCTTTCATCGAATTGCTTCCGTTGATCGCCCCTGTTAAGAATTTCTTTCATGTGTGACATTGCCTGTTCAACGCTTTTGCTCAACTTCTCATTTTCGGCAATCCCAATGCGTAAACCAGCATCCCAGTCCTTGTTATCCAGAATCGCGCGGAATGACTCAACCGCGGTGAAGAACTTATCTGGAACAGCATATTTTTCCAGATATTCTTCAATTCCTTTTTCTACAGCGGGTACACCTGTCTGGTAAAGAAGATGCTTTTCTCCATTACTATGACTGGCTTCCTGTTCTAATTTAATGCGGTTGCTACCAGTCAACGGTGCGTATTGCATCAAGTGCAGGGAATCGAATTTACGGACATTGGCACCGAATTTCATGATTTCGAACTCGTTAATGCCAATATCCTGATTCCTGCTTTTCAGGCGTAAGAGCTTGGCAATTAACGCACTGACAGGATAGACATTCGGATTCCTGATGCCTTTTTCACGCAAGTACTCACGGGCGTTTTCCATTACCTGTCCAATATCTTCCCTATCTGGATTAAAGTTGTCTAAGCGGTTCAGAGCGAAAATTATCCGGTCACTGAGCTGCTTATCATCTTCTCTGATACTCTCTGCTACTGTGTCGATTAACAGAGCGTCATCATTTACTCCAAGTTGCGTGGCATTAAGGATATAAAGTATCAGGGGTCTCTGCTCACTCTTGATAAACCGGATGGTCTTTTCCCGATGAGTTTTATTGAGGAAGTTGTTAGGTCCAGGTGTGTCAATCAAAACAAGATTCTGTTGGGAAGATGATATGCCGGAAATGGGTCCTTCAATTTCGATAATAGAAATATCAGAACGCTTATTCAACGTATCTATTTGCTGTAAATCAGCTTCGCGCCAATCTTGCAGCATATTGCCTTTCTCATCCATTGCCCTTGCCCGATAACTGGAGAGTTCTGGATTATGGCGGATGCGGGTTATGCAGGCTGTGCAAGCCATGTTTTGTGAAGGCATGAGTTCATAGCCGAGAATCGCGTTGATTAAGGTCGATTTACCGGAACTCATAGTCGCTACAACCGCGATTTCTGATTCCGTGCTTAGAGCTTTTTCAAACGCGTTTTGCACTTCGTAAGTCTTAAACTCATCGAAAGGTCCTTGTTGCAAATCGTTGAACAAAGCACGTAATTCCCGTTCTTATGGTTGTTATCCTTACATGGGATAAATTCCAGGCGGATATGGTATTCGGGATGGAGATTACATTTTTTTACTACCTCAGCCAAATCTTCGTAATCTATGCGGCGACCGTTGAAACTTATTTCAAACTGAGTACTCTCCACAACCCGCTCCATCAGCGGGATAAGATCGTTGACAAAACTCTGGAATCGTCTGCCGGACAAACCGCTCAGCAGACTTTTCGGAACAGCTGTACCATCAATGGAAATATTCGATACTTTCGTGTATGGATTATATCTAAGCG